>JBDTOB010000566.1:0-2705 GCA_039933435.1 Acidobacteriota bacterium
ATCCGTTCCGCGGCCGCCTTCGGTGCTCAGGGCGTGTTCCTCACGGAGCGTCGTTCGGCGGCGATCACGGCCACCGCGTGGCGCACCAGCGCCGGTGCCGCAGCCAGGGTGAAGGTGTCCCAGGTGGTCAACCTGACCCGGGCGCTGAAGGCCTGTCAGGACGTGGGCTTCATCACCGTCGGGCTCGACGCCGACGGCGAGACGTCCCTGTATGACCTGGAAGCGGCCGTCGGCCCGATCGTTGTGCGGCGTCGCCGTGCCGTGCGCGTTGACGTGATCGACCTCGCCGGCATTGACCGTGCCGTCGTCCAGGGCTCGTTGGATGGCGTCGCCGATGGCGCGGCCGTCGGGTTCCGGGGACGTCGGATGGAACGCCTCGCAGGTGACGCTGTAGCCGACCACTTCCGCATAAATGGCGGCGCCCCGGCGCCGGGCACGCTCGAGGTCCTCGAGGACCAGCATCGCCGCGCCTTCGCCGAGATTCATGCCCGCCCGGGCGCGGTCGAACGGCCGGCACGGCGCCGGGTCCATGACGCGGATGGCGTTGAAGCCGCTGAAGGTGAGCCGCGACATCGCGTCCGTGCCGCCCGCCAGGGCGGCGTCGAGGCGGCCGTCGCGAATCGCGTCGGCGGCGCTGCCGATCGCCATGGTGCTCGAAGCGCAGGCGGTGACGATGCAGGAGCGCAGCCCTTCGAACCCGAAGTGGGCGGCGATGATGTCCACGGGCGTGCTGGGAAAATGATTCCAGACGTCAGACGGACGTGCCCTCGCGATGCCCTCGGAGACCATGGTCTCGAGATAGCGCTCGGTCCGCAGCAGGTCCGCCGTGCAGGCTCCCAGCAGCACGCCGAGGCGCGACGGGTCGTGCCCGTTCGCGGTCAGGCCGCTGTCGTTGACGGCCTCCATCGCCGCCACCACTCCGAACTGGTCGCTGCGAGACCAGCGGCGGCGCTGGAGCGGCGTCAGGAGCGCCGCGACCCGCCCGTAGGGCACTTCGGCGGCGATGCGGCTGCGGAAGCCGTCCGTCGGGAAGACGGTCACTTCGCCGACACCACACGCCCCGGCGACGAGGTTGTTCCAGTTCTCTTCGCGGGTCAGTCCGAGCGAGGTGACCATGCCGATGCCGGTGATGGCGACGCGTCGCCAGGTCACGCTCGAGGCTCCGCCACCGTTGGCGACCACGCGCTCGATGCCCGTCCCGACGCCAGCAGCTCCAGGGCGGCCGCGACGACGCGCCGTTCGCGGGATTTCCCGATCGCGGCGACGACAGCCGGCATGAACTGCGCCGGGACGAGCAGCAGAACCAGCACAGCGCAGACGGCCCGGTGCCAGCCGGCATGATCGCGCGGGCCATGGCCGTAGATGCTGGCCATGTAGCGCCCGACCACGCCGTAGGTGTCTCCGGCGACGGCACGCCTCCCGCCGTGGCGTCCGCCGGGCCGGCCGAGGCCGGCAGACAGCGACGCGAGAAACGCGGCGGCCGTCCCGCCGGGCGCCGCGGTCCATGTCCGGCCGACGCGCCTGAGGGTATGCGCATCGCTGCCGGCGACGACGGCCAGGGGAGGGCCGCTCGTTCGTCCCTCCCGGGTCAGACGCTCGCAAAAAGAGTTATGAACCTCGAGCATCGCCCCGTTGCGGGCCTCGAGCGCCGGCACCACCGCCAGCAGCCGCAGGTAGGCCTCGAGCGGGATCTGGCCGCGATAGAAGTGCATCACGTGATTGAGAGCGAAGAACGTCCCCGACTGACGCAGCAGCGCGACGACCTCGAAGACGTTCGACCGCAGCGGCTGGATCTCCGCGTGCAGCCGCTCGGTGATGCCATAGACGCCAAGATGGACCTCGATGTCGCCGTCCGGCAGCCGGCACGAGACCTCCTCGCCCGGCAGGATGTCGTCGGCGTCCGGGCGCAGGTCCATCAGCTCCCGCCAGCCGTCGATGGAATCGTGGTCGGTGATAGTGACGACGGTCATGCCGCGCTGCCTGGCGACGCGATAGACGTCGAGCGGGGCGGAGTAGCAGTCGCGGCTGCGCAGGAAGCGCAGCGTGCCGGTGGCGTTCGAATACCGGGAATGGACGTGCAAGTCGGCCAGGCCGGCACCCGGCATCCCGGGCAGGCCTCTGTCGACGCGGCCGTCGGCCGGCGGATCGGGCAGGCTGGTGTTGTCGCGGCGCGTCCGACTCATGGGCCTCCGAGCGGCTTGAGAAACATTATCTGCACGACGGTCGAGCCGATGCCACGGTACCGTGCCGGCAGCAGGCTGTGGCCGACGTCCGCACGGAGGATCGTGCCGAACGGCGCGCGGACGTTCAAGGCAATTCCCGTCCCGGTCAGCGACTGCCAGGCCCGGCCGATATCGCGGTCGCGTCCAACCGCCCGCTCGAGGAACAGGTCGATCCGGTACTGCTCGAAAATATTGAAGGTGTAGGAACTGCGCACCATCGCCAGCTCGTCGAAGCGCAGGCCGGAGGCCGGCACTCCATGAATCCGGGTGTCGTCGAACAGGCCGAACTGATAGCGGCTGAAGCGATCGAGCCGGCGGCCGCCGAAATAGGCGGCGTTGAAGTGCAGCTTCTGAAAGACCCCCAGAAACAGATCCTTGGACAACCCGGCGCTGTAGCGGGCGTAGTCGCGAAGCGGCGGCGCCAGGCCACCGCCGGGCAAAGCCGCGTCGACGAGACCCCAGGGCATCCAGGTGGCGCGGTCG
>JBDTOB010000567.1:0-2701 GCA_039933435.1 Acidobacteriota bacterium
GCGCTGGCGTTCGTGGGGGCGATGGCCTACGCGGAGCTGGCGGCGATGCGCCCGCACGCCGGCGGCGAGTATGTCTATCTGCGCGACGCGTTCGGTCCGGCGGCCGCGTTCCTGACGGGATGGACGTCGTTCGTCGCCGGCTTCTCAGGCGCGGTGGCGGCGAGCGCGGTGGCGCTGGCGGAGTACGTCGGCCGCTTCGTGCCCGCTGCCGGCAGCGCCGCACCGCTCGTGACGCTGCCCCTGCCGCTGGTGCCGCTGGTGGTCTCTCCCCGGGCGCTGGTGGCGCTGGCGGCGATCGCCATCCTGACGCTCATCCACATCCGCGGCCTGGGCCCGGGCAGCCTGCTGCAGAACCTGCTCGCCGGATTCAAGACCGCGGCGCTGGTGATGATCATCGCCCTCGGGTTCACTCTCGGCTCCGGGGACGCCGCGGGCATCACCGCCGGCGGCGCCGCGCCGATCTCCGGCATGCTGCTGGCCCTGGTGCCGGTGATGTTCACCTACTCGGGCTGGAATGCGGCGGCCTACGTCGCCGAGGAAGTGCGCGACCCGGGCCGCAACGTGCCGCTGGCGCTGGGGCTGGGGACGCTGGCGGTGATCCTCATCTACGTGGCGCTGAACGCCCTCTACCTGTTCGCGATGCCGGTCGCGGAGCTCGCCGGCCAGGGCAGCGGCCGGCTGCTCGACGTCGTCGCGGAGCGTCTCTTTGGCTTTGCCGCCGGCAACCTGGTGGCGATCTTCACCATCGTCAGCCTCTGCGCCAGCATCAGCGCCATGACCCTGGCGGGGCCACGCGTCTACTTCGCGATGGCCCGGGACGGCATGTTCGTGCCGGCGGCGGCGCGGGTGCATCCGCGCTTCCGCACGCCGGCGGTGGCGATTGCGGCGCAGGGCCTCTGGAGCGGGGTGCTGGTGCTGTGCGGGTCGATGTCGCAGCTGGTGAGCTATACCGGCTTTGCGGTGGTGCTCTTCGCCGGGGTCGGGGTGGCGTCGCTGTTCGTCCTGCGGCCGCGCGAGCGCGGCGTGGCGCGGGCGTTCCGGACGTGGGGGTATCCGTGGGCGCCGGGGATCTTCGTGCTGGCGAGCCTGGCGATGGTGGTGAACGAGATTGTCAGGAACGGCCGGCCGGCGCTGGCCGGGCTGGCGATCATCGGGCTCGGTCTGCCGGTCTATCTGGTGATGGTGGCGCGGCGCCCCCGCCGCGGGGGCGCCGGCCGCTGAGCGCGCGTCAGTGAATCCGCTTGAGCTCGCCCTTGTAGGTGATGGTCTCGTCCGGCAGCACCATCACGTCGACCTGCACGGGCTCGTAGCCGTCGGCCCGGATTTCGACCTTGTGGGCGCCGGCCTCGATCGTGAGCCGCTGAAACGCGCCGTCGAAGCTGTCCACCACCCCGGTGTAGTAGCCGTCGACGTAAACCTGTGCGTCTGATGGCTTTACCCGCAGGCGGAGCGAACCGACGCCGCGATACTGCCCGGCCGATCCGTAGCCGCCCTGGCCGTAACTGCCCTGATCGGGGTCGTAGCCGCCGTAGCCGCCGTACGGGTAGCCGCCATACGGGCCGCGGCCGTAGCCGCCGGACAGGAACGGGTCGTAGGCGAAGTAGCCGAGGCCGAAGCCATAGCCGTAAGGGCTCCAGTAGCTGGAAGACGGGCTGTAGTACGGACTGTAGAAGTACGAGTAGTACGGATCGTAGATGACGCCGGGGTAATAGGCGCCGCCGCCGCCGCCGCCCCCGCCGCGCACCGCGCCGCGGCGTTCGACCGCGGTCCCCTGCACGTCACGGCCGTCGCGCGGACGGCTGTAGGTGGGCGTCGCGCGCCCGTCGCCGCGATCGCGGCCGCCGTCGCGCGCTCCGGCGCTCGACGCCGTGCTGCCGCCGCTGCCGGCCGATCCGCGCGGCACCGCCTGTCCGGTCCTCGCACCGCCGCCGCCGCCGCGCCGCTGCTCCGCGATGTCGGATCGCGGCGCGGGCTGCGCCTGGCGAGCCGGTGCGCTCGACATCCACCCGCCCGGCACCTCGGCGTTCGAGCCGGACGAGAATCCGCCGCCCGGGCTCGACGCGCCGGCGGACGAGCCCCCGCTGTCGCGCGGCACTGCCGAGCCGACGGTATCGCCGTTCGACGTCCGCGATCCCGCCTGCGCGTCCGGCGCACTGCGCTGCCCGGCCCACACCGGCCCCGTTCCCACGGCCAGCGCCGCGGCCATCAATCCAATTGTAAATGTATGGCGCATCATGTCAGCTCCCTCGATGGACCCGCGTCTGCCTGAAGAACAAAGCAACGAGGCTGCCAGACCGAGATCCTCCAAACAGGCCTGATTTCTCCATGTTACTCCTCATCTCCCAGCCCGGTGTCCCCTTCCCACGCCAAATCGTCCGGACCAGCGGACACCAGACGCCACCGAACTCACGCCCCCGCCGAGCCCCCGAACCGCGCGAACCCCGCAGAACCTCGCAGAACCGAACCCCGCAGAACCGAACCCCGCAGAACCCCGCAGAACCGAACCCCGCAGAACCCCGCAGAACCGAACCCCGCAGAACCCCGCAGAACCGAACCCAGTAGAACCCAGCGGAACCCTGTAGAACCTCGCGGAACCCCTGTTTGATACACTCGCTTTTTACGATGTTCCACGCGACCACGGTCCTTGCGGTGCGGCACAACGGGCAGGCTGTCATGGCCAGCGACGGTCAGGTGACGTTCG
>JBDTOB010000568.1:0-2700 GCA_039933435.1 Acidobacteriota bacterium
AGACCGCGCCGGCGGTCACGCCGGCGCCGCAGCCGATCACCAGCACCGATGCCGGATTGCGGGGGATGAGCGTTGTCATATGCCCGAGCATGCGCTGCAGGCGCATGTCCTGCGGCTCGCTCGAAGCCTGGACCTTGCCGGCATTGTGGTAATTGAGGACGCCGTTCGACAGCCGCGAGACCGCGACCGAGGCGTTCCAGCCCTCCCCCATGTAGATGATCTCGGCGCTGCCGATCCGGGTGGCGGCGTAGCGCCCGTAGGCCACGAGCAGCCCCGGCACCGGCTGGATCGTCCTGGCAAGCAGCACCGCCGCGCCCATGCCCGCGGCGAGCAGCAGCGTGCCGGCGAACTGGCGGCGCGGCCTGCCGGTCTCGGCCGGCGACGCCGACGACTCGAACAGCAGCAGCGCCGAGACCGCGGAAATCAGCAGCAGCACCTGCTGCGAGCGCTGGCTCCCCAGCCACACCACCAGCAGCAGGCTGGCGGTGACGGAGCCGATGATCGCGCCGAGCGTGTTGGCGGCGTAGACGCCGCCCACCAGCCGCGCCGGATCCTTGCCGCCCGTCGCCACCGAGGCGAGCGCCAGCGGGAAGCTCGCGCCCCAGAGGATCGCGCCGGGCAGGATCGCCCACAGGCAGCGGACGATGTCGAGCTGGAAGTTGAGCCAGGGATCGGTCGAGATCGACGGATTGATGGGCCAGTAGGGCAGCGACTGCGTCAGCATGTAGCCCGCCCAGGCGATCGCCGCGCAGAGCAGCAGCTGGCACCAGGCGAGGGCGAGGCGGGGCCGCGTCAGCCGCGCCGCCAGCGCCGAGCCGACGCTGCTGCCGAGCCCCAGCCCGAGCAGGAAGACCGCGAGGATCAGGGAGAAGGTGTAGACCGTGGCGCCGAAGAGCAGCGACAGCAGCCGGGTCCAGATCACCTCGGCGCCGAGCGCGGTCATCCCGGAGAGGCCGATCGCGACATAGACCGGCCAGGCGTCGGCGGCGCGCTCGAGCGGCGCCACCGGCACGGAGGTGGTCTCGGCATGGCGGGTGACACGCGCGATCGACAGCGCCAGCACCGCCACCAGAACGTTGAGGCCGACGGCGACGAAGGTCGCCACCGCGGCATCGTGGACCCGCAGCAGGTAGAAGCCGGCCAGCAGGCAGCCGACGACGCCGCCGCCGATGTTGCCGCCGTAGAAGTACCCCAGCCACGACACGCCCTCGGGGGTGGACTCCACCCAGCGCGACATCGCCGGCAGCGTCGCGCCCATCAGCAGCGTCGGCGGCAGCAGGCAGATGCTGGCCGCGACCCCGCGCAGCAGGATGCCGGTGACGCCCGTGCCCCCCCAGGCAAAGTAAATTCCGCCGAGCAGCGGCATGCCGTAGAGCAGCAGCAGGCCGATCGCCCCGATACCGAGCTCGAGGAAGGCGTAGACCCGGAGCGGATGGGCGTCGCGGGAGATGACGCGCGCCAGGAACAGGCTGCCGAGACACATGCCGCCCATGAAGGTGCCGAGGAGCACGCCCATCGACACGGCGGATGAACCGATGACCAGCTGCAGCAGCTGAAACCAGACGATCTCGTAGATGAGCGCGGCGCAGCCGCTGCCGACAAACAGCAGCAGCAGCGCCGGCAGGACACGGCGCGCGGTCATGCAGAACCCTCGTGGATGGAAAAGACGGCGGATCGTATCACGCGGCGGCGCCGCGGGCCGCCGCCGGAGCCGAGGCAAAACTGTGACAACGGCGCGGCCGTCCGCTCAGCGCGGCAGGCCGACGCCGGGTAGCCGCTGCGGCGGCATCGGTTCGACCTGCGTGCGCAGCGCGTCCCAGGCGCCGCCGCGCCGCACCCCGTCCACGCTCACCGGCCACGGCCCCGGGTTCTCGACCCGCACCCGCAGCGGCTCGAATCGCGGATCGCTCGAGGGGCGCACCGGCACCGAGATCTCCGAGACCCGCCGCTGCGGATCGGCCCAGTCGATTTCGACCCCGCCCGCCGCCGCCGGATTGAGCCGCCCCCAGCCGACCACCACCACCGGCTGCGCCGGCAGCGGCGACAGCAGCGGCGCGGCGGCCTGCGCGGCCAGCGGCACGCCCGCCGATCGCACACAGATCCACACCAGACACGCGGCAATCACCGTCAGCACCGTTTTCGTATACGTATCGACGTTCATCGTGGCGGCTCCTGTTTCAGCTCCCAGCTTCCAGCTCCCGGCTCCCAGCGGTCACCTGTCCCGCAGTATGCTTGAACTCTTGACCGACGCGCGAGTGGTGACGGCGGATCGGGGGGATGCGGGACGCCGGCTCGACCTGGTCCTCCGCCGGCATCTGTCCGACGTCGACGCGGCCACCCGCAACCGCGTCCAGATCTGGATCGAGGCGGGACGGGTCTCGGTCAACGGCCTCCCCGTGCGCCGCACCGCGGCCCGGGCGGCCTGCGGCGACGTCATCACGGTGGCGCTCCCGCCGGTCGTGCCGCGCCCGCCGATGGCGGCTGAAGACGTCCTCCTCGACATTCTCCATGAGGATCCGCATCTGCTGGTGGTCAGCAAGCCGGCCGGGCTGGTCGTGCATCCGACGCACGCGCATGCCTCCGGCACGCTGATGAACGCGCTGCTGTGGCACGCCCGCGACTGGCCGGCCGCCGCCCGCCCCTCGCTGGTCGGGCGGCTCGACAAGCTGACCTCCGGCCTGGTCGTCGTCGCCAAGGGGC
>JBDTOB010000569.1:0-2697 GCA_039933435.1 Acidobacteriota bacterium
CCGGTGACGACGACCAGGGCGCGAGCGCCGGGGCGGGTGAGGTTGGCAATGGCGGCCTCCATGCCGGCGGTGCCGGTGCCGGGCACCGCCAGGCTGAAGGCGCCGGCCTCGGCGCCGAAGGCCCAGCGCAGGCGCTCGCGCAGGTCGTCGAGCAGGACCACCATCGCCGGATCGAGATGGCTGGCAATCGGCGACCCCATCGCCTGCATGACGCGCGGGGAGACGGGGCTCGGACCGGGTCCGAGGAGCAGGCGTTCGGGAACGTTCATACAGCCTCCATAACACGGGCGATCTCGGCCCGGATTTCATCGATGACTCGAGGGGACGCGGGAAGCAGCGGCGGCCGCGGCTCGCCGCCGCGATAGCCGGCAAGGTCGAGGGCGGCTTTCAAGCCGGGCACGCCGTGCGTCGTCGTCACCAGGCGGCCAAGAGGCGTCAGCCGCCGCTGCAGCGCACGCGCCTCGGCGTGACGTCCTGCGCGGGCATGCGAGTAGAGCTCGACACAGAGCTCCGGCAGGACACAGGCGACGGCGACGATGGCGCCGGCGGCGCCGACGCAGAGGGCCGGATACATCCCGGGAGCGGCGCCGACCAGGACGGAGAAGGACGAGTCCGCGGCGGCGTCGACGAAGCCGGCCAGCTGCGCGGCGTCGGTGCCGGTCTCCTTCATGCCCGCGATGTTCGGGTGCGCGGCCAGCGCGGCAACGGTCGCGGGGGTGAAATTGACGCCGGTCTGTCCGGGAAAGTTGTAGAGGAGAACGGGAATCGGCGAGGCGTCGGCGACGGCGCAGAAGTGCGCCTCCAGCGCCGGCGCGGTCATCTGCGTCCGGAAGAACGAGGGGGTCCGCACCAGGGCGAAATCGGCGCCGCAGGCAGCGGCTCGCCGGGTCGCGGCCACGGTCGCGCGCGTCGATTCGCGGCCGGTCCCGGCAATCAGCACGCGTCCGGGCGGTACCGCGGCCCGGACCGTCGCCAGCACCAGCTCGGCTTCGTCCTCGTCGAGCAGCGCCGACTCGCCGTTGGTCCCGAGCGCGACCACGCCTCCGAGGCCGGCGTCCATCCAGCGCCGCACGTTCGAGCCGATCGCGGCGGCGTCCACGCTCCCGTTCGCGAACGGGGTGACCATCGGGGGAAAGACCGCGGCGAGCGACATCGCTCCGCAGCGTACCACGCCGGCGCGGGATCTCGATTCCGCCTGAAACGAAAAAAGCCGGAAGCGGGAGGGACCCGCTTCCGGCCGTCAAACCCGACAGACTCACCCGGCGTCAGTGCACGCGCGGGCCCCACACCGACTTCGAACGGTGCCAGTCCTCATCCAGAATCGTCCAGAGGGTCTGGTCGAGGTACTCACCGTTGCGCAGGAAGGACTTCCGGAGAATGCCCTCCTGCTGCGCGCCGACCTTGCGGAGCGCGCCGTTGCCGCGGCCGTTCGCGACCGCCGCCCGGGCCTCGAGCCGGTGCGTGCCGATGGTGTCGAACGCGAAGTCGACGACCATCTTGGCGCCATCCATGAACCCGCCCGTGCCCCAGAACTCGGAGCCGATGGCGAAGCCCCACTCGGCGGTTCCGAAACCCGGCTCGAGCTGCCGGATCTGGAAGATGCCGATGGCGGTGTCCATCCCGTGGGGCACCACGCCGAAGCAGACGTAATTGCCTGCCGCGCGCTCGCGGTGCGTCCACGCAATGAACCGCTCGAAGCCGTCGACCGTGGTCGGGGGCGGCGAGATGAACCGCGCCACTTCCTCCGTCGACAGCATCGAGAGCAGTGACGGCGCGTCCGAGAGCCGCAGCTCGCGGAGCGTCACCATGCTCCCCGTCAGGACCGGCAGCGCCTGCCGCCAGTTGGACTCAACCGTGGTCGAGTCCGTGGTCGTCGTCGTGACTCTCGCCGCCGCGTTGATCACCGCGTTCACGTCCATCACTTCCTGAGCGTCGCGGAATGGCATTTTTTCCATTAAAGCAGCCCTCCAATCGCGCTCACAGTCGAAGTTACAGGCGTCGCAGTTGTCGTCGTCGTCGTCGAGCTGTCGAACAGACTGTCGAACGGCGTCGCGTCGAAGTTGATCGGGTCGCTCGCCGGGTTGTCGAAGAGCGAGGTGTCTTCACCCGAGGTCGCCCAGGTCACGCCAGCGACATCGCCGCTCGTGCCCCAGACGATGTTGAAGTCCGGAAGCGCGGTGCCCCAGACGATGTTGGTGGCGGTCACCAGGGTGCCCCAGACAATGTTCGTTGCTTTGACCTTCGAACCCCAGACCACGTTCGGGCAGTCGGCGCCCGAGCAGCTGGTGCCCCAGACAATGTTGAAGTCCGGGCTCGCGGCCGTACCCCACACGATGTTGAGCGACCTGTCGATGGCGGTGCCCCAGACAATGTTCGAGGCGGCCAGCGTGGTCCCCCAGACGATGTTGTCTTCAGAGGCGGGCGCGATGGTGCCCCACACGATGTTCATGCCGGTGGGATCCTTCGGTGCGCCCCAGACCGAGCCGAGCTTCCAGGCGTTTGCATCGGGCCGGATGACGCCGCCCGTCAGGCGGTGCGTCCCCCAGATCAGCGAACGGCTCCAGGACTTGTCGAGCCTATACCTGTCGCCGGCCTGCGCGGTCTTGAAGAACCGCGCGAAATCGACGGCGCTCCAGGCGTTCAGGAAGCCCGTCCCCTGCGTCAGCGCGTCGTACCCCGGATAGGGCTGTGCGGTGT
>JBDTOB010000570.1:0-2696 GCA_039933435.1 Acidobacteriota bacterium
ATCAAGTCGATCGAAGACAAGATCATCACCATCGAGGACCCGGTCGAGTACCAGCTGCGCGGCATCACCCAGATCCCGATCAACGAGAAGAAGGGGCTGACCTTCGCGCGCGGGCTGCGCTCGATCCTGCGCCACGACCCCGACAAGATCATGGTCGGCGAGATCCGCGACGCCGAGACCGCGCAGATCGCCATCAACTCGGCGCTCACCGGCCACCTGGTGTTCACCACGGTGCACGCCAACAACGTCCTCGACGTCCTCGGCCGCTTCCTCAACATGGGGGTCGAGGCCTATCAGTTCGTCTCGGCGCTGAACTGCGTGCTGGCGCAGCGGCTGGTCCGCAACATCTGCGTCCACTGCAAGCGCCAGGCGGTCATCACCCGCGCCCAGCTCGAGGAGTCGGCGCTCGACCCGGCGCTCGAGCACAGCGGCCTGTTCTACGAAGGGGCCGGCTGCATGGAGTGCGGCGGCACCGGCTACCGCGGCCGCACCGCGATCTGCGAGCTGCTCGACCTCACCGACTCGATCCGCGAGCTGATTCTCAGCAAGCGGCCGACGTCGGAGATCAAGAAGGCGGCCCGCGACGAAGGGATGCGCTTCCTGCGCGAGTCGGCGGTGGAACAGGTGCTCAAGGGCGTGACCACGCTCCGGGAGATCAACAAGGTGACGTTCGTCGAATGAGCTCCATGCCCCGCTGGTTGTCGAGCCGCCCGCCGGCCGCCGCCCTCGAGATTGACGCCCGCCGGGTGACCGGCTCGACGATCGCGCGGCAGGGCGGGGGGCACGTGCTGGCGTCGCACGCCACCGAGCCGCTGCCGGCCGGGGCGGTCGAGCCGGCGCTGAACGCGGTCAACGTCCACGATCCCGCTGCGCTGGCGGCGGCGATCCGCGCCGTGCTCGAACGGCTGGCGCCGCGGCCGCGGCGAATCGCGCTGGTGCTGCCCGACACCGTCGCCAAGTTCTCGCTGCTGCGCTTCGACAAGATCCCCGACCGGCCGCAGGATCTCGATCAGCTGATTCGCTGGCAGATGCGCAAGGCGGCGCCGTTCCGGATCGAGGACGCGCAACTCGCCTGGACGCCCGGGGTGGCGCTCCCCGGCGGCGGCCGCGAGTACCTGGTCACCGTCGTCCGCCGCGACGTCGTCGAGTCCTACGAGCGCGCCTGCACCGACGCCGGCGCCCACGCCGGCATCGTCGATATCGCCAGCGTCAACCTGGTCAACGCGGTGCTGGCGCTGCAGCGCGGCCACGCGCCGCCCGGCGACTGGCTGCTGGTCCACGTCGCCGCCGACTACGGCACCGTGGCGGTGGTGCGGGAGGGGAACGTGATCTTTTTCCGGACGCGGCCCGCCGACGGCCCGGAGGATCTCGCCGACCTGGTGCACCAGACGGCGATGTATCACGAGGACCGGCTCGGCGGCGGCGGCTTCTCGCGCATCGTCCTCGCCGGCGCCTCGAGCCGCGGGCCGGAGGCGGCCGAGCGGATCCGCCGTGGGCTCGAGGGGCGGCTGGGCCATGCGGTCGAAGCGCTCGACTTCCGCGGCGCGGTGGCGCTCAGCGACCGCATCGCCGCGGCGCCGGAGCTGCTCGACAGCCTGGCGCCGGCACTGGGCGTGCTGTTGCGGGAGGAGGTGGCCTAGTGCTGCGCACCAATCTCTCCACCCGCCCCTTCTATAACGAGCGCGCCGTGCACGTGCTGATCGCGGCTGCGGCCGCGGTGGTGCTGGCGATCACCGTCGTCAACGTCGTCTACGTGGTCCGGCTCTCCCGCCACAACACCGAGCTGACCTCGCAGACCGGGGCCGAGCGCGCCGAGGCGCAGCGGCTGTCGGCCGAGGCGGCGCGCATCCGCGGCACCATCGACAAGGACGAGCTCGCGGTGATCGTCAACGCCGCCCGGGAGGCCAACGCGCTCATCGATCAGCGCACCTTCTCCTGGACCGAGTTCTTCAACCGCATCGAAGCGACGCTGCCGCCCGACGTGATGCTGACCTCGGTCCGGCCGACGGTCAAAGACGGCCTCACGCACGTGGACATCGGGGTGCTGGGGCGCCGCGCCGAGGACGTGGACGAGTTCATGGAGAAGCTCGAGGCGACCGGCGCCTTCCAGGACATCGTGCCCGCGACCCAGGACCGCACCGAGGACGGGCTCTTCCGCGCGGCGATTCAGAGCGTCTACACGGGGTCCGCGGATCAGCCCGAGGGCGCGGCCGTTACAGCCGCGCCGGCGCCGTCAGCGCCGGGAGCACGCCGATGAGCGCCGAACGGGTGCTGCACGAGAAGCGCGGCCTGCTCTGGCCGATCGCGATTGCGCTGCTGCTGAACGTCGCGGTCTACGCCATCGTCGTCTATCCGCTCGCGAAGAAGGTGGCGGGGGGAGAGGAAGCGGCGGCGGCCTCGGCGGCGGCGCTCGGCGCGGCGCGGCGCGACTACGCCGCGGCGCGGGCCACGGTCGCGGGGAAGGGGCAGGCCGATCAGGAGCTGCAGAAGTTCTACGGCGAGGTGCTGCCGCCCGATGTCGGCGGCGCGCGCCGGATCACCTTCCTGCGGATCGAGCAGCTGGCCACCAGGTCCGGGCTCCGGCTCGAGCGCGAGACCTCGAGCCCGCAGCCGGAGCGCGACAGCGCCCTCATCAGGTTCACCTATACCGCGGCGCTGTCGGGCGACTATCGCAACATCCGCCGCTTCATCCACGA
>JBDTOB010000571.1:0-2696 GCA_039933435.1 Acidobacteriota bacterium
TGTTGAAGAAGCCGCGGAAGAAGAAGCTCCGCTTCAGCGCCTCGGTGTTCTCCGCCATATCGGACATCGCGTCCTTCGCCGACGCCAGCGTCTGCTTCAGATCGCCGACCACGCCATTCACCGGCCCCTGGTCGCCGCGGAAATCGGCAATCGCCCCCTTGGCCTGCTCGCTGGCCTCGCGGACGTTGGCGACCGTCTTCTCCGCCTCCGCCGAGATCGTCTTCACCCGCTCGTAGAGCGCGTCGTCATTGAGCAGCTTCCCGAGGCTGCCCCGGCCCTCGCGCAGGCCGGCGACGATGGTGTTGATGTCGGCAGCGACCTTCCGCGAGGAGGCGATGATCGCCCGGGCATCATTGCCGAGGTCCTCCATCAGACCCTGCGCCACGTCGATGATGTCGCTGACCGAGTTGAGCGCGGTCTCGAGCTGCCCCCTGACCTGGACGATGGTGTCGGTCACCAGATCCACCGTCTTGCTCATCCGCTGCAGCATTTCCGACAGGTCGAACGGCTCCCGGCTCTGTATCGTCCCCAGCGGCGGCACCACCATGGCCTGGTCGGTGCCGGCGTCGACCTGGACGTACTTGTTGCCGACCAGCCCATCGGTCTGGATGGTCGCCACCGAGTCCACCCGGATGAGCTGATGGAGGTCCTCCCGCAGGCGCATCCGCACGCGGAACCGCCCCGACGGGCTCGGCGGCACGTTGATCTCGCCGACCTCGCCGGCGGCCATGCCGGCGACGCGCACGATCGCGCCGTTCTGCAGCCCGGCGATGTTCGCGAACTCGGCGTAGGCATCGAAGGAATGATCGAACAGCATCCTGCGGTTGCCGATGAGGAAGAGTCCGACCGCAAACAGCAGCAGGCCAACGATCACGAAGGCGCCGACGTAGACCGGGCGAGTTCGAGCCATGGTTATCGCTTACCCCGCGTGTTGGGAGGTCATGAACGCCCGCACCATCTCGTTGTCGCTGCCGTCGAGCTCCTCGAGGGTGCCCTGCGCGGCAATCCGTCCCTCGTGCAGCATCAGCAGGTGATCGCCGAGCCGGCGGGCGCTGGGGATGTTGTGGGTGACGATGATGAGGGTGACGCCGCCGCTCTGCTTGAGGCCGAGCAGCAGCTCGTCGATCTCGTCCGCGGTAATCGGATCCAGCCCGGCGCTGGGCTCGTCGACCAGCAGGATCTTCGGGTCGAGCGCCAGCGCCCGGGCGAGGCCGGCCCGCTTGCGCATCCCGCCCGAGAGCGCGCCCGGCATCTTGTCGAACTCGTCGGCGAGCCCGACCGCGGCCAGCTTGTCCCTCGAGCGCGAGACGATCTCGGCGTCGGCCATGTCGGTATGCCGGCGCATCGAGAAGGCGACGTTCTCGCCGACCGAGATCGAGTCGAAGAGCGCGGCGTTCTGGAAGAGGAAGCCGATCTTGCGGCGGACGCGCGACAGCGCGGGCCCTTCGATCGCGCTGATCTCGTCCTCTTCGACGAACACCCGCCCGGCGTCCGGGCGCATCAGTCCGATGATGTGCCGCAGCACCACGCTTTTGCCCGTGCCGCTCCGGCCCAGGATGATGAAGCCGCACCCCTCCGGCACGTCGAAGGAGACCTCGTCGAGCACGCGCCGCTCGCCGAACGCCTTCGACACGCCGTCGAGCCGCACCGCCGCCGTTCGGCCGTGGCCGGCGGTCCGCCGCGTCTCCCGGGTAAGCTCGGTGGCGCCCGCCATCAGCCTCCCGCCGACGGGAACAGGAAGAAAATCAGCCGGACGAGGATGACGTTCGAGACGATGATGACCATCGACGACAGCACCACCGACCGGGTCGACGCCCGTCCGACGCCCTCGGTGCCCGACGAGGTGGTGAAGCCCAGGTAGGACGAGACCGTGGCGATGATGAACCCGAAGACCATCGTCTTGAGCGTCGCCGGCACGTAGTCGGTGAAGTCGATGAGCGAGAAGGCGCGGGTGAAATAGAGCCGCAGCGACATGCCGTTGACCGCGGTCTCGGCGATGAAGCCGCCGAACATGCCGGAAAAGTTCATGATGGTGGTGAGGATGGGCAGCGCGATCACGCACGCGACCACCCGGGTGACGACCAGATAGCGGAAGGCATCCACCGCCGAAGCCTCGAGCGCGTCGATTTGCTCGGTGACGCGCATCGCCCCCAGCTCGGCGCCGATGCCGGCGCCAATCCGGCCCGAGAGCAGCAGCGCCGCGGTCAGCGGCCCCGTCTCCCGCACCAGCGCGATCGCCAGCCCGGAGGGGATCAGCGACTCGGCGCCGAACCGTTCGAGCGACGCCCGGGTGTGCATCGACAGCACCACGCCGACCGCCACGCCCGAGACCGCAATCAGCGGGGCGGAGCGGAACCCCAGCTCGTAGAGCTGGCGCAGCGTCTCCCGGAACTCGTAGGGGGGAACGAACATCTCGCGGGCGGCCTTCCAGGCGAACATCGACATGTCGCCGACCGCCGCGAGCCCGGTCTGTGCACGCTCGAGCATCCCTCTCCCAGGGTGCAAAGGCGCCTGCCAGGCAAGACCCTTGCGGCCGCGGTTTACTGCGCGACCGGCAGCGCCCGCCGCGCCGCCGCCTTGCCGCCGTCCTGAATCTCGTGCTTCTTCATCTTGCTGTAGAGCGTCGGCCGGTAGAGCCCGAGGATCTGCGCCGCCTCCTGCTTGTTCCAGTTGGTGCGCTGGAGCGTCTGCAGGAT
>JBDTOB010000572.1:0-2693 GCA_039933435.1 Acidobacteriota bacterium
GCCTGGCGGGCGCGCTCGGCGTGCACCGAGAGCGCATGGCCGGTCAGCGCGACGATGGGGATGTGCTTGGTGCGGCTGTCGGACTTGAGCCAGAGGGTGGCTTCCCAGCCGTCCATTCTCGGCAGCGCCAGATCCATCAGGATGATGTCCGGCATCAGCTCCAGCGTCTTCTCGATCGCCTGGACGCCGTCCACGGCCTCGGCAACGGCGTAGCCGGAGAACTGCAGGTAGGCCGCGTACATCTCGCGCGCATCCTGGTAGTCCTCGACGACCAGCACCAGCAATCCGGGCCGTTCGCTCATCGGCGCCTCATCCGCGCGGGAAGTCTGAGGAGGAACGTCGAGCCCTGGCCCGGCGTGCTGCGCAGCTCGATGGCGCCGTCGAGCGCCTGGGCGAGACGGCGGCAGATCGACAGCCCCAGCCCGGTGCCGCCATAGCCGCGGGCGGGCGAGCTGTCGAGCTGATGGAAATCTTCAAACACCTTCTTCTGATCCGCCGGGGCGATGCCCACGCCGGTATCGGTCACTTCGATGACCGCCTGCCGGGGACGCGCGTCGTGCGACACCGACACCGTCACCGAGCCCGCGGGAGTGAACTTCAGCGCGTTGCTCAGCAGGTTGAGGACGATCTGCTTGACCTTCTGGCGATCGCTGCGAATCGCGGGCACGGCGCGGGAGACCTTCACGGCGACCGTCAACGCGGAGCGCTTGACGATCGGCTCGAGCTCGGCCATCACTTCCTCGACCAGCTCGCCGACGCGAAAGGTCGTCAGCGTCAGCGGCATCCGCCCCGCCTCGATGCGGGTGATGTCGAGGATGTCGTTGATCAGCGCGAGGAGGTGGCGGGAGTTGGAGTCGATGCGCGACAGGCTCTTGCGCTGGGACTCGACCACCGGCCCCGACACGCCGTTGAGCAGCATGTGGGTGTAGCCGAGGATGGCGTTGAGCGGGGTCCGGAACTCGTGCGACATGTTGGCGAGGAACTGCGACTTGAGCGCCGATGCCTGCTCGAGGGCGATGTGCTGGCGGCGCAGCAGTTCGTTCTGGTCGGCGAGCTCGGCGGTCGCCGCCTGCACCTTGCCCTCGACCTCGGCGTAGGCGTCCTTGAGCTGCTGGAACAGCCGCGCCTTCTCCATCGCCTCGGTGAGATCGTGCAGGATCATCACCACCCAGACCAGCTCCCCCTGCTCCGACAGGATCTGCGCAGCCAGTCCCTCGACCGGCGAGGGGCGGCCGGTCACCGGATCAGCCAGCGGGATCTCGCCGCGGTGACGCTCGTCGCCGCTGCGGGTGAGGACGTTCGAGACGAAGGAGCTGAGGTTGACGCCGTTGGCGCGCACCCGCCGCTGCGCGGTCTCGCCGGCCGACGCCGGGGCGCTGAACAGCCGGCCGGCGGGCTCGTTCATCAGCACGATGTCCCCCTGCGGGTCGGTCACCAGAATGGGGTCGGCCACCGAGTCGATGATCAGCTCGAGGCGATGGCGCTCGTCGCGCACCTCGGCCTGGGCGGCGCGCAGGGTGCGGTAGCTCTCCTCGATCTCCTCCTTGGCGCGCGCCAGGTCGGTGACGTTGCGGAGCACGGAGACGACGTAGGTGCCCTGGCGCTCGTCTTTGGCGCGCGAACTGAGGAGCTCGAACAGCAGGTCGGAGCCCTCGAGCGGATCGACCAGCAGCAGCTCGCGCCGCGCCAGCTCGGTGTGGGTGACGGCACTGGTCGACAGCGCCGCCGAGAACAGCATGTTGTTGAGCGCCACCGCCCGCCGCCAGCCTTCGCTGGCATCTTCGGGCGCCGCGAACAGCTTCTCGGCGTGGGCGTTGGCGATGATCAGCTTGCCCTCGGTGTCGGTCAGCAGGATCGGATCGGTGACGGCGTTGATGATGCTGTAGAGCAGCATCCGCTCTTCCCCAACGGCGGCGAGCCGCTCGCGGATCATCAGCCGCGACAGCTGCCGCCCGAGCATCCGCGCCACCCAGACCACGTCGGGATGGAGCTCGGGCTCCGGGGCATCCACCAGCAGCAGCCCGTACGACGCCGGATCGCCGGCGCCGCGGAGCGGCACGGCGTGAAAGGGCCGCCCCTCGAGCGGGGTGCGGAACGCGTGGAACGGCCCGGTAAAGTAACTTGGCTCGCGCCGTTCGAGCGCCGCCACCAGCGGATGTTCCTCGTCGGCGCGGGTCAGCGCGAAGTCGACGATCGCTCCCGACGACACGCCGTGCTCGGCGACCAGCAGCAGCGGCGCGGCCCCCGGCTCGGCCACCGCGACCACCGCCTGCTCGACCCCGGCATGGCCGATCAGCCAGTCCACCGCGCGCCGGGCAGAGACCTGCAGGTCGCTGCTGGCGAGAAGGAATTCAACCAGCGAGAGCTTCGCCTCCATCTCGATTCCCGCAAGCGGCGCGATGACGGCGGAACGGGCCACGGTTAGCCTTCGCTGCGCCTCCGCGCCGCCCGCCGAACCGTTTTCTTGGCGCCTTTCCTGGCGCCGGCCCTGGCGGCAGCCAGTTCCGCCCGCAGGCTGGCGTTTTCGGCAATCACGTGCTGGTGCGCGGCCGAGAGCTCGGGCTGCGGCCTGGAGATGGGCGTGACCTGCCCGACGGCTTCGGAATATTTCAGGTAGGTATCGATGGAGGCCACGACCACCCGGGCCTCGACGGTGATGAGGTCGATGCCGACGAGCGACACCCGCACCCAGG
>JBDTOB010000573.1:0-2675 GCA_039933435.1 Acidobacteriota bacterium
GGCGGCCGCTTCCAGGTGCTCTGCATCACCCACCTGCCGCAGATTGCCGCCTACGGCACCACCCACTTCCAGATCACCAAGTCGGTGCGCGCCGGGCGCACCCTGACCAACGTCACCCGGGTCGCCGGCGACGACCGCGAGTCTGAGCTGGCCAGGATGATTGGCGGCGCCGACATCAGTCCCGCGGTCCGCGCCAGCGCCCGCGAGATGCTCTCGGCCCGCAGGGCGAAAGCGAATACAGATCGAAAGGCGAAAGCGAAAGTTCTCTGATGTCCCGCAAATACCTGATCGAGACGCACGGCTGCCAGATGAACGTCCACGACTCGGAGCGGATGGCCGGGCTGCTCGACCAGGCCGGCTACGAGCCGACGACAGACGAGGGGGATGCGGACGTCATCGTCATCAACACCTGCAGCGTCCGCGAGCGCGCCGAGGAGAAGCTCTTCACGCGGCTCGGTGAGCTGCGCCAGATGGCATCCGAAGCCGGGGACCGTCCGCTCGTCGCCGTCGCCGGCTGCGTCGCCCAGCAGGAGGGAGCGCAGCTCCTCAAGCGCTCGAAGGCCATCGACGTCATCATCGGCACCCAGAACATCCGGCGCCTGCCGATGCTCGTCGAGGAGGCGGCGGCGCGGCCCGCATCCTCGCAGCGCCCGGTGATGGCACTCGATCCGGCCGAGGACGTCTCGTTTCCGCTGGGGATTGCCCGGCGCGGCGATCCGCTCAAGGCCTACGTCACCATCATCGAGGGCTGCAACGAGTTCTGCGCCTTCTGCGTCGTTCCCTACACCCGCGGCCACGAGCGGATGCGGCCGCTCGCCGACATCCTCGCCGACGCCCGCCACGCCGTCGAGACCGGAGCCGTGGAACTGCAGCTCCTCGGACAGATCGTCAATCACTACCAGGCGACTGACGCTCCGGGTTGCGATTTTCCGGCGCTGCTCGAGCACCTCAACGCCATCCCCGGGCTCCGCCGGATCCGCTTCGCCAGCCCGCATCCGCGCCACGTCACGCCGCGGATGATTGCCGCGATGCGCGACCTGCCGGCGGTCTGCCGGCACCTCCACCTCCCGGCGCAGTCCGGCTCGACGCGGGTGCTGGCGGCGATGCGGCGGCGGCACACCCGCGAGCAATACCTCGACCTCGTGGCGGCGCTGCGCGAGGCCATGCCGGACATCGCGCTTTCGACCGATATGATCGTCGGGTTCCCCGGCGAGACCGACGCGGACTTCGACGACACGCTGTCGCTCACCGCCGCGGCCCGCTACCACAGCATGTTCTCATTCAAGTACTCCGAACGTCCCAACACGCTGGCGCGCAAGCGCCTCGCAGACGACGTGCCGGAGGAGGAGAAGACGCGCCGGATTATGGCGCTGCAGGCGCTGCAGAAGGACGTGCAGGCGGAACTCTACGCGGCGGCGGTTGGTCGCACCGAGGAGGTGCTGGTCGATTCCCGCAGCCGCCGGCGCGACTGGGAGCTCTCGGGCCGCACCAGCGGCAACAGCGTCGTCAATTTCGCTGGCGAGACCGGCTGGATGGGACGGTTCGTGCCGGTGCGGATCACCGCCGCCAATCCTTACAGTCTCCGCGGCGAGGTCATCGTGCTTGACAGCCTGGCGCCCGGCTCCTACCTTGACGGGGCGCCGGTACTCCCGGGCGCCGCAGCCATCGAGGATTCATGCAGATCGAAATGACGATCAAGGGGTTGATGGTCGATCCCATCACCAACATGCCCATCATCATCCTGCGCGACGAGGAGGGGCAGCGCGTGCTCCCGATCTGGGTCGGGGTCTTCGAGGCCAACGCCATCGCGCTGCAGATCGAGAACGTCACCACACCGCGGCCGATGACCCACGACCTGCTGCGCAACGTCATCACCGACCTCAAGGCGGAGATCCAGAAGATCGTGGTTTCCGATCTCAAGGAGAACACCTTCTACGCGCTGATCTACATCCTCGTCAACGGCGAGGTCATGGCCATCGACGCGCGGCCGAGCGACGCCATCGCCCTGGCGCTGCGCGCCCGCGCCCCGATCTTCGTCGAGGACAGCGTCATCGATCACGCCAAGACCGTCGATCTCACCCCCGAGCGCGGCGATTCCGAACGGCTGCAGAAGTGGCTGGAGAATCTCGACCCCGACGACATGGGCAAATACAAGATGTAAAAGCTGCCAAAACTCCGGCAATTTTTCCCTTCCTTGATCCCGCCGCGCCCGCGGCTTATGATGGCCGCACTGACCGTGTTTTTCTCCGTACGCCACCAATGATTGTTGCGATTGCCAACCAGAAGGGCGGGGTGGGCAAAACCACGACCGCCATCAATCTCGCGGCGGCGCTGTCGCTGCGAGGCCAGCCGACCCTGCTCGTCGATCTCGACCCCCAGGCCAACAGCACGATGTCGTATGTCGACGTCACCACCGTGGCGCGCAGCGTCTACGACGCCATCGCCGAGCCCAACTGCACCTTCGCGGATGTCATCATCCCCTCGACCAACCAGGCCAACCTCTTCGTGGCGCCGTCGCGGATTGCGCTGGCTAAACTCGAGTCCAAGCTGGTCGGCGAGCTCGACGCGCACTTCAGGCTCAAGGATCGCCTCGAACCGGTCATGGCCCAGTACCCCAACATCGTCATCGACTGCCCGCCGACGCTGGGGCTGCTGACGGTGAACGCGCTGGTCGC
>JBDTOB010000574.1:0-2674 GCA_039933435.1 Acidobacteriota bacterium
CGACTGCTCGACGCCGACCGCGGCCTCCTGACCGGGCGGCGCATCGGCATCGTCTCGAACCCCGCCTCGGTGGACCGCGGGTTCCGCCATTCCGTCGATCGGCTGGTCGAGGCGCCGGACGTGCAGGTGACGGCGATCTTCGGTCCGCAGCACGGCTTCAGGTCCGACCTGCAGGACAACATGATCGAGACCCCGCACATGCGCGATGCCCGCCGGCGGGTGCCGATCTACTCGCTCTACAGCGAGACCCGCGAGCCGACGGCGGAGATGCTGCGCGACGTCGAGGTGCTGGTCATCGACCTCCAGGACGTCGGCACGCGCGTCTACACCTACATCTACACGATGGCCAACTGCCTGCGCGCCGCCTCCCGGCACGGCGTCCACGTCGTCGTCTGCGATCGCCCCAATCCGATCGGCGGCGTGGAAGTGGAAGGGAGCCGGCTCGAGCCGGCGTATGCGTCGTTTGTCGGGCAGTTCCCGATTCCGCTGCGGCACGGCATGACCATCGGCGAGATCGCGCGGCTCTTCAACGACGCCTACGGCCTCGGCGCCTCGCTCGACGTGGTGCCGATGGAAGGCTGGCGGCGATCGCACTACCACGACGAGACGGGACTGCCGTGGGTGATCCCGTCGCCGAACCTGCCGACGCTCGACAGCGCGATCGTGTATCCCGGCGCGGTGCTGTTCGAGGGCACGAAGCTGTCCGAGGGGCGCGGCACGACCCGGCCGTTCGAGCTGATTGGGGCGCCGTGGATCGATGGCGAGCGACTGGCGGACGAGATGAATGGACGGGGGTTGCCCGGGGTGCACTTCCGCGAGGCGTTCTTCGAACCGACGTTCCAGAAGCACGCGCGCCAGACCTGCGGCGGCTGCCAGCTGCACGTCACCGACCGCACGGCGTTCAGGCCGGTGCGCACCGCGATCGAGCTGATGGCCGGCTTCCGCCGCCAGGACCCGGGGCGGTTCGCGTGGCGCGAACCGCCCTACGAGTACGAACACGACAAGCAGCCGATCGACATCCTCTACGGATCGGATCGGCTGCGCGCGACGCTCGACGGCGCCGGCAGTGTCGACGCCCTGGTGGCCTCGTGGGCGCCGGACGAAGCGTCGTTCCGGAAGGAGCGGGAGAAGTATCTGCTGTACGGGTAGCGGGGAGTCGGCTTACTGTTTCCGC
Source organism: Acidobacteriota bacterium (assembly GCA_039933435.1). GTDB lineage: Bacteria > Acidobacteriota > Vicinamibacteria > Vicinamibacterales > 2-12-FULL-66-21 > JALZOC01. The sequence goes on from JBDTOB010000574.1 coordinate 1,175, forward strand.
ACCGTCGCCCTGGCCTCACTGATCTGGCGCGCGTGCTTGTGCGCGTGACCGGCGTAGATCTTCAGCCACCGTTCGACGCCGAAGGCTCCCGCCTGGGCATGCGTGCCTTCGCGAAGCCAGTCTTCCGGCTGCATCCGCTCCAGCAGCTCCGCCGTCGCCTCGCGCGACCACCGGAACAGCTCCAGCGCGCTTTCGTGGGGCCGGTCGTAGTGCAGCTTCCGGGCGTATTCGTCCTGGTCGTAGCCCTGAATCGTCGGCCGCTCCTCCGCCAGCAGCGCCCGCAGCCGCATCGCCGCCGACATCTCGCTGTCGGCGAGATGATGCACGATCTCCCGCGCCGTCCACTTGCCCGGTCCCGGCCGCGCGTCGAGCTCCTCCGGCGTGATCTTCTGCAGCACCTCCGTCACCGCCGCATAGCCATCCCGATACTGCGCAATCAGCTTTTTTCGTTCGTCAGAATCCACGTGCCCTCCACCGCTCAGCGCCGGCTCTCCAGCTTTGACCCGTCAACGTTCAGCTGTCAGTTCTCAGAACCCCGAACCCCGAACCCCGAACCCCGAACCCTGAACCCCGAACCCGGAACCCGGAACCTGAACCTGAACCCCGAACCCGGAACCCCGAACCCGGAACCCCGAACCCGGAACCTCAGGCTCATCCCCTCGTCTTGGCAATCCCGGGCGCCTTCTTCTCCTGCGCGGTCTGCGGCACGAGGTGATGCGCGGTCAGGTGCTTCTTCAGCTCCTCGAACGCCTCCCCCACCGAGTCCACGTAGCAGAGCAGCTTCAGATCCTCTTCGTTGATGGCGCCCCACTCGGCTAAGGGCTCGAGCCGCAGCACCTGGTTCCAGTACTCGCTGCCGTACATGACGACCAGCAGCTTCTTCGACAGCTTCCGGGTCTGCGCCAGCGTCAGGATCTCGAACAGCTCGTCCATCGTGCCGAAGCCGCCGGGAAAAATCACCAGCGCCTTGGCGAGATACGCGAACCAGAACTTCCGCATGAAGAAGTAGTGGAAGTTGAAGACCAGTTCGTCGGTGATGTAGCGGTTCGGGGCCTGCTCGAACGGCAGGCGGATGTTGAGGCCGATCGACTTCCCGCCGGCTTCCTTGGCGCCGCGGTTGGCCGCCTCCATGATGCCGGGCCCGCCACCCGAGCACACCACGAAGCGGTGGCGCTGGGCTTCGAGCGCCAGGCTCCAGGTGGTCAGCTGTTTGGCCAGCGATCGCGCATCCTCGTAATATCTCGACCATTCGACCGCCTTCTGGCTGCGCTTGAGCGCGGCCTTGTAGTCGGCCTTGCGGCGTCCGGTGGCATTCTTCAGCTCGCGCAGGTTGCGCTGCGCCAGCGACCGGCTCTGCACCCGGGCGGACCCGAAAAACACCACCGTGTCCTGGATGTTGTGCTTGCGGAAGCGCCGCAGTGGATCGAGGTACTCGGCGAGGAGCCGGATCGGCCGGGCGTCGGTACTGTCGAGGAACTCATCGTCTTCGTAGGCCAGCGG
>JBDTOB010000575.1:0-2671 GCA_039933435.1 Acidobacteriota bacterium
CGGTGAAGGCCATCTTCTCCGGTTCGCTGGCCGTCGGCCGCGCCGCCAGACGGGTTCGGGAGAAAGTCGCTTAATAAAGGTTCCTCAGGGTTCCGCGAGGTTCCGCGGGGTTCTACGGGGTTCGGTTCTACAGGGTTCTACCGGGTTCGGTTCTACAGGGTTCTACGGGGTTCGGTTCTACAGGGTTCTACCGGGTTCGGTGAGACGGTGGGCGCGCTGCAGGAGTACTTCGCGCTCGCGCGCGTTCCGGGTCAAAGACGCGGCGCGCTGGTAGTCGGCGCGGACTTCGTCGAGGCGGCCGAGTTTTTCCAGGAAGTCGGCGCGGGTGGCCGGAAGGTAGGGATAGACCTGGAGCGCAGGATCGCTGCAGCGTCCGCAGCTCGGCGCCAAGCTGCGGCAGCGTGCGCGTGAAGCGCGCCCTGCGCCGCAGGCGATCGATCCGGGTGAGCCCGCCGATGATCTTCGAAGCTTCGATGCGCCAGACGGCGTCGATCGCGGCGTGCGTCGCAGTCGGCGTCACGCCTCGATCGTAGCCCGCCGCGCTGTCTCCTTTGATAATCAGGTTGTTGAGGCGTTGCCGGCGGTGGCCTGGCCGCCCGTCCACCGCGGCCTTCTACTGACACGTCGAACGGGCGAGCCCCGGATCGACATGCTCGGGGCGGATGCGGAAATATTCTGCTAGTCGCGGCCGAAGACGCGGCGGACGTTGAGGCCGACCTGGGGATCCTTGCGCGTGCCGCGGACCTTGATCGGGATCACGGCGCCGGCGCCGTTCTTGCGGAAGAGCGGGTCAACCACCTTCAGCAGCACGCCTTTGACGCCGCCGCCGGCCGCCTGGGAAATCGTCGCCTTCATCCGGGCGGTGCCGTCGAACTGGAGCGCGTCGCTGAAGAGGCCGTAGGTGCCGGCGACCTGAACGGTCGCGCCGGGCATCGTGAATGATGCATTCCGCAGGGTGATGACACCACGAGCCAGGGTGAAGGTCGCCCGCAGATCGGATGCGACGTTCTGCCTGGTCTCTTCGGGGTCGAGGCCTCGCGCCCGCTCGCTCATGTCCGAGACCTTCGTCTGCACGCCCTTGTCGGTGAAACGCGCTGCGGCCACGTCCAGCGCTCCGGCGAGGCCGAGGCGATCCATGACGTCGGCCGGTCCCGCCGGCAGGTTCAGGTCGGCATGGAGCGCGAGCTGCCCGCGCATGAACGGCCGCTCGCCGCGCACTGCCAGGCGCAGCAGATCCTCGATCCGGCCGTCCTCGATCTTGACGTGGACCTGCACCGTCCGTCCCTTCACCCCTTCGGCGCCGACGACGGCGCCGCGCGCGGTCAGTGAGGTCTTGAGGAGCGTCGCCGAAACGGCGTTCAGGTAGGTGTCGCCGTCGGTGCCGTCAACCACCGCTTCGAACTTCGTTTGCAGCGGCACCGGGTTACCCGCAACCTTGAGGAAGAAGTCCGGCGTGCGGGTCTCGCCGGAGACGGCGATGCGATCGAGCTGGCCGTTGAAGGTGCCGGTCGAGGAGAGATTGCCGCCAATCCCCTTGACCGTCGCGAGATCGACATTGTCGAAGGTGTAGCGCCCGGTCAGCGGCGTGCCGCCAGGATCGCCGCGATGCCACGGGCCGAAGGTCCCGGTCGCCTGGACGAGGCCTTTCGGCAGCGGATTGGTGATCGCGGCTTCGTAGGACATCACCTCTCCCTTGCCAAGCGGCTTCATGGTCAAGTGGTGGATGTCGAAGATCTTGGGCTCCTTGTCGGCGCGCCGCGGCACCAGAACCAGCGCCGCATGGTCGGCCGTCAGCTCATCGATGACGATGGCGCCGGGGCCCGACGGTTCGTCGTCGGGGGTGTCGTCCGCGTGATCTTTCTTGAAGCCACCGGGGGGGATGTTGACGCGCAGGCCGGTGACGGTGACGGTCCGGAACCGCCGCGGCCGGCTGACCAATCCGAAGAGGCCGCCGTCGACGGTGAAGCTGTCGATGGTGACGAGGGGCGGTACGTCGCGCCGGTTCCTGTGGCGGATGACGAGGCCGGCGCCGGTGACGTGGACGCGGGGAAAGGTATCGACGCTGAACGCGCCGAGCTCGACCTCCGAGTCGAGCCGGTCGGCCAATGTCTCGACCACGAGCTGCCGGAGCGTGGCGGTCCTGGAGCCGAGGCCCGCGACGACCGCCATCGCAACGAGGATACCGAGGCAGGCGACAATGGCCCAGCGGACGAGGCGAATGCGCATCGGCCAGATCGTATCAAGAATCAGCGAAGGACCGAGAGCCGGCCCTGCCGAGCTACCGGGCCGCGGCCGCAGGGAGGGGTTTGCGCGGCAGCTTCTCGTCGCGCATCGCGGCATCGTAGGCAAACACCGCCGCGACCACGGCCTGCTGCACCAGGTCGTCCTTGGGGACGCGGTCGTAGACATCCATGTTCGAGTGGTGGGTGCGCGAGTTGTACTCGAGCCGATCGACCATGAACTGGAAGCCGGGAAGGCCGACGGCGTCGAACGAGACGTGGTCGGTGGAGCCGGTCGAGCGCGCACTGAGGGCGGTCACGCCGAGATCGGCAAGCGGCTTCATCCACTCCTCGAACACCGCCGCCGCGGCGGTGTTGCCCTGCGTCCAGACGCCGCGGACGCGTCCGGCGCCGTTGTCGGAGTTGAAATAGGCGGCGACGCGTGCGTGCTC
>JBDTOB010000576.1:0-2660 GCA_039933435.1 Acidobacteriota bacterium
ACCGAGAAGCCGCCGATGAAGGCGTACTTCCCCACCCGGCAGAACTGGTGCACCCCCGAAAAGGCGCTGATGGTGGCGTAGTCCTCGACGGTGACGTGGCCGCCGAGCGTGGCGGCGTTGCCGAAGATGGTGTGATGGCCGACGTGGCAATCGTGCGCGATGTGCGCGTAGGCCATGAAGACGTTGTGGTCGCCGATCCTGGTGACCCCGCCGCCGCCCGCCGTGCCGCGGTGAATGGTCACGAACTCGCGGAAGACGTTGCGATCGCCGACCACCAGCCGCGTCGGCTCGCCGTGATACTTGAGGTCCTGCGGGATCAGGCCGATCGACGCGAACGGGAAGATCTCGTTGCCGTCGCCCATCTCAGTGGGGCCTTCGACAACAGAGGAGGCGCCGATCCGGCAATCCCGGCCCATGCGGACGTGGTCGCCGACCACGGCGTGCGGACCGATGACGGTACCGGCGCCGATGACGGCATTCTCGTGGACGATGGCGCTCGGGTGCATGGTGACGCCCGGCCGGCCGCCGGCCACGACGTCGGGCACCAGCGCCATCAGCAGCTCCGCCTCCGCCGCGATGGTGTCGCCGATATACGCCCGGGCATGGGCCCGCGCCAGCCGTGACCGCCGCGCCCCCATCGTGACTTCGAGCCGCAGCCGATCGCCGGGGACGACGCGCAGCCGGAACTTGGCGTTGTCCACACCGCGCAGGTAGGTGCGGCCGGAGGCGTCGCCACCGGGGGTCGCCTGCGTGAGCAGGATGGTGGCCACCTGGGCCAGCGTCTCGATCATCAGGACGCCGGGCATCAGCGGCTCACCCGGGAAGTGCCCCTGGAAGAACTCCTCGTTGACGGTGACGTTCTTCACCGCCACGATCCGGCGTCCCGGCTCGTGCTCCAGGATCGCGTCAACCAAAGGCGACGGGTAGCGGTAACAGAGCCGTTCCAGGACTTCGGGGATGTTGGCCAAGGGGGTGAGTCTATCAGAGAGGTTCCGGGTTCCGGGTTCCGGGTTCCGGGTTCCGGGTTCAGGGTTCCGGGTTCAGGTTCGAAGTTCGGGGTTCGAAGTTCGGGGCTCGGAGTTCACTGAACCCGGAACCCCGAACCCCGAACCCGGAACCTCTTCGTCATTTCTTTGCGTCGAAGCGGCGGACGATCTCGCTGGAGAGATCGAGCCCGGCTTCGGCGGCAACCACGCCGGAGTCGCGGATGCTGAAGATCATCAGCAGGCCCTTTTCGGCCCGGACGGCCTCGAGCACCGGGTTGAGCTTCTCCTGGAAGTCGGCCTGAAGCTCGTTGGTCATCTCCGAGAGCTCGGTCTGGGCGTCCTGCTGCGCGAACTGGAGGTCGCGCTGCCCCTTCTCGATGTCCTTCTCGAGCTGGCTGCGGGCCGAGTCGTTCAGCACCGAGCCACCGGCCGTCAGCTTGTCCTGCATCGCCTTGAGGGCGTTGCTCTTGGCCAGCAGGTCGGCGTTCTTCTTCTTCTTGAGATCGTCGAGCTTGGCGGTGGCGGCCTTGCCTTCCGCCGAGTTGCTGGCGATGGCCTGGATGTCGACGAACGCGAACTTCGCCCCTTCCGGGAAGGGCCGCGGCGGCTGGGCGGCGGGGGCCGGCGCAGTGGTTGGCGGCGGCGTCGCCGGGGTCTGGGCAGCCGGGGCGGCAGCCGCAGGTTTCGGCGCCGCCGGCTTGGCTGTGCTCTGGGCATAGCCGGGGACGACAGTCAGCATGCCGACCGCGGTCGCCACACACATCATCTGCACATCTTTCACGAGTGTCATCGAATCGTCCTTCTCTGATGAATGATACAAGCCAACAGCTCCCAGCTTCCTGCTTCCAGCTTCCCGCTGGCAGCTGGGAGCTGGCAGCTGGCAGCTGTCTCAGAATGTCGATCCCACCGCGAACCTGAACTTCAGGCGCTTCTCGAAATTCAAATTGTTGTCGAGCACGCCGCCGCGCTGGGGATTGAGCGCGAAAATCAGCCGGAACGGCACGTTCAGCACCGGCATGAAGAAGCGAATCTCGGCGCCGGTCGAGGTCTTGAACGCACTCGTGTCGCCGATCTTCCGCGTCTGAATCCCCGGCGTCACGCCCAGCAGCGGATTGCGCAGCGTGCCGAAGACGTCGTCCACCAGCGTCGGCACCAGCGACCCCGGCTGGACGCGCTCGGTCAGCGGCTCCTTCCAGGCGAAGGACTGGCCGACGTCGCGCACCTGCCCGGCGTCGTAGAAGAGCACAAGCCGGACCGGCCCTGCAATCGAAATGAGATATTCGGCGTTGAAGAGCAAACTCTTGTTGCCGCCCACCTGCACGCCGGAGACCGAGTCGCGCGGCGAGACCGAGCGGAGGTCGAAGCCGCGGATGCTGTACTCGCCGCCCAGGAAGATCTTCTGGAAGATCGGCAGTGCCACGGTGTCGCCGTAGGGCCGGATGTACTCGCTGGCCACCCGGAACCCGATCGACGTCCGCCGGGTGTGCGGGATGTACATGATGTACTCGCCGCGCGGGTTGACGAACTTGGTATTGCCGCCGAGCCCGGCGAGGTCCACCGATCCCGTCAGGCGCTTGCCCGCGGTCGGAAAGATCGGGTTGTCGACGGTGTTGAACACGTAGCTCGGGCCGATCTTGCTGATGGTGCGCTTGCCCCCTGCGCCAATCAGCAGCG
>JBDTOB010000577.1:0-2659 GCA_039933435.1 Acidobacteriota bacterium
GCGTTCCAGCGCACGCTGGATGTCATTGCGGTGGTGCCCGACCCGGCAGCCGCCGGTCTGACCGACCTGCGCGAGCTGGCGAGCGGCTTCCTCCAGCTCGCGGCCGCCACCGCGGCGGCGAACCCGGCGCCGGCTTCCCGTCCTCCGGCCGCCGCCCGACCTCCGGCCGCAATCACCGAGAGCGCACCGGCGGCGGAGTCGGGTGGCGCTGCCGCCCCGCCCGGAGAGTCGGCTGCGGTGTCCGACGAGCCGTTCAGCGGGCCCGTCGCCATCCGTCAGGACATGCCCGGCTGGCAGCCGCCGGATGCGATGGCGCGGCGTCAGGAATATCACGGTGTCGTCCACCTGATGATCGACGCCACCGGCCGCGTCGAGGACGTCAGGGTGATCAAGGCCAGCCATCCCTCGTACGATGCGGCGGTGGTGCGGGCGGCGCGGCAGTGGGCCTTCACTCCCGCCAGCCGCGGCGGCAGGCCGGTGGCATCCGAAAAGGACATCGAGGTGTTCCTCAGGCCCCAGTAAAGGGGGACACTCATCTTTACGGTAAGTTGTTGATTCCTCTGGACGAGCGTCAAGACCTGCCCTGATCGGCTAGCCCCTCGGAAATATCACCCTCGGCGCCAGTCTCCAGTGCGGATCGAGCGCCCGCTTGACCGCCCGCATCTCCTCGATCCCGGACTCGCCGTAAAGCGACCGCAGCAGCGCCTGCTTGGTCGGGTTGCGGCCGACGCCGTGCTCGGCGAGCGGACAGCCGCCAAGGGCCGCAGCGGCGCGGCCGAATTCGAGGATCGCCGCTTTGCCGCGGAGCACATCGTCGTACGACGCCGGAATGACGTTGGGATGGACGTTGCCGTCGGAGATGTGCCCCCAGATGGCGTAATCGAGGCCACGCGAATTGAAGCCACGGCGGTAGACATCCATCATCTCGCCGAAGCTCTCCATCGGCACGACCATGTCGGCGGCGGTTTTTTCGATGCGCGGATCGATGTCGCGTTTGGCGAGCCCGACACGGCGGTTGACGCCAGCGGGCACCGCCTCGCGCAAGGCGATGAACTGCGACATCCGCCGGTCGTCGCCGGGCAGGGCGAGCTCGGCGACCTCCAGCAGCCCCGCGGCCTCGAGCACTTGGCAGAAGCGGGCGAGGGGACTGTCGTCCGCCCCGGGCTGCAGCGCATCCTCGATCTGCCGGAATGCGGCTGCGCGCGTCAGCTCGGCAGGGAGCTCGAGCTGCACCAGCAGTGCCGCCGCCGTGCCGTCCGGGAAGACGGTGTCGTTGCGGCGGTCGGCACCGTCTTCCCGCAGGATGGCGATCGAGCGCGCGTCGATGTTCTCGATTGCGCAGACGTCGATTCCCGAGAGCGATGCCGAGCGCCAGGTCTCGAGCGAGGCGTCGCGCAGCGCCAGCGTCAGGCGCAAGGCGTCGGCATCGGTGGCGCAGGGAATCAGCGCCAGCGCCACCGCGGTGTTCCGGGGCTGGACCCTGAACGTCACCTCGGTCACCACGCCCAGCGTGCCCTCGGCGCCGATGAACAAGTCGATCAGGTCCATGTCCGGCGCCGCATGGTAGCCGGCGGAGCGCTTGGAGACGGCGGGCATGGCATAGCTTGGGACGCGCACCACCAGCGGTCCGCCTGCCGTCGGAATCCTCAGCCGGCCGTCGCGGGCGCGATGCTCACCGCGCGCCAGGTCGAGGACGGTCCCGTCCGCCAGGACGACAACCAGGGCCTCAACCCAGTCGCGCGTGCTGCCGTACTTGAAGGTGGCCGCTCCGGCGGCGTTGGTCGAGACCACGCCCCCCGCCGATGCCCCGGTGTAGGTCGGCGCCGGTGGGAACCAGGCGTTCGCGGCGGAGAGGTGTTCCTGAAGGGCGGTGATGCTCAGCCCCGCTTCCACCGTGACGTAGCCGGGGGAGGACGCCAGCACCCGCGTCATCTTCGAAGTCGAGAAGAGCAGTTCGCCGCGCGGGGTGGCGCCGCCGGTAAGCGACGACTGCGCGCCGATTGACAAAACAGGTCCGGTGGAAGCGGCGAGCTGCGCCGCAACGTCGCGAGTGCGCCGCGGAAACACCACACCGGCGGCGTGCCCACCCGGATAGTGCGCCGCGTCTTCGAGAAACGGGCCCGGATCGAGAATCTCCAACATCGTCGGCGAATAATACAGGGGCGCCTGGGCACAGTGCCAGGGTGGGGCGTCTGAGCTGCCGTGAATCGTAACGATGACCGTGAATGAGGATGCTATTTCAATGCCGAGCGTCGTCGAGCGGAACAACGTCAAGGCCTCCGGCTCGGGCCAGCCGATGCTGTTCGCCCACGGGTTGGCTGCGACCAGAACATGTGGCGGTTCGTCGCGCCGGCCTTCAAGCGCGACTACCGGGTGGTGTTGTTCGACCATGTCGGGGCGGGGCATTCCGACTGGTCCGCGTTCGATCAGCGCAGGTACGGCACGCTGCAGGGCTACGCCGACGACATCCTCGAGATGATTCCTTTCCGAGAATCGCGCCGAGCTCGCCAAGGTCTCGACCCCTTCGCTGATCCTGCAGTGCGCGGACGATGTCATTGCGCCGGAGGCGGTGGGGGAATATGTGCACCGTCACCTGTCCGACAGCCGGCTGGTGATGATGGCCGCGACCGGGCACTGCCCCAATCTTAGCGCTCCGGAG
>JBDTOB010000578.1:0-2654 GCA_039933435.1 Acidobacteriota bacterium
GCCCAGACCGGGTCCGGCTGGGTGGGCCGGGTGGTCGCCAGATCGATGACCGCGCCGCGATCGAGCAGCCGCGCGAACCCCGGCAGCCGCCCCTCGGCGACGCGCGGCAGGATGTAGTCCATCGAGGCGCCGTCGAGCAGCAGCATCCGCACGCGCGGCCCGTCGGGCGGCGGCACCGGCGCGGGGACGTCTGGCGCGACCGGCGGAATGACGGCCGCGACCGGCACCGCGCGGCCGCGCGCCGCCAGCGGCAGCGCCAGCGATCCACAGGCGGCCAGCACGAAGAGCGAGGCGCCGACCCGGCTGCCGCGGCGGCCGAAGGAATAGTGCGCCACCGCGATCGCCAGCAGCACCACCGCGGACGCCGACGTCGCCACCGCCCCCGCCGTCATCCGCCACGCCGCCTCGTCGGTGAGCGCGGCGCCGAAGCCGCGGACGTTGAGCCACATCAGCGTCGCCGCCACCGCCGCCGCCGACGCCCCCATCCAGGCGAGCATGCGCACGCTCGCCCATCCGGGCGAAAACGGGTCGAGCGCGAAGAACTCGCGGATGACGATGACGACGTAGAAGGTCACCGCCAGGTGCAGGCCGTAGAGCATGCCAAGGGTGACGTACCAGCGCCAGGTCGTCGCCGAGAGGATCGGGATCTGGGGATTGAGCTGCAGCACCAGCACCGTCAGGTAGGCCGCGCCGAGCGCGCCGGCGAGGAGCGAGTTGGTGCCCATCCGCAGGAAGCGCATGGCGCAAGTGTATACTTCGCCTATGCCCGTCGACGTCGATGCCGCGGTGATCTCCAACACGCGCCTGTCGGACGATTACAGCGTCATCGCACTCGCCGCCCCCGAAGTGGCGGCGCTGGCGCGCCCCGGCCAGTTCGTGATGGTGAAGACCTCGCGCGGCGCCGATCCGCTGCTGCGCCGGCCGTTCTCGATCTTCGAAATCCTGCGCGACGCCGAGCGACGCCCGATCGGCCTCACCCTGCTCAACAAGCGCATCGGCGTCGGCACGGGACGGCTCTACGAGACCGCAGCGGGCGCGCGCCTGGCCTGCCTCGGCCCGCTGGGGCGCCCGTTCGAGGCCGTGCTGCCGCCGACCGAGGCGTGGATGGTCGCCGGCGGCGTCGGTCTCGCCCCCTTCGTCACCCTCGCCGAGGCGCTGGGCGCGGCCGGCAGCCGGCCGCGGCTCTTCTACGGCGCCCGCAGCGCCGCGGATCTGTATTACGTCGGGCTCTTCGAAGCGCTGGGCGTCGAGGTCACGCTCGCCACCGAGGACGGCAGCCTTGGGCACCGCGGGTTCGTCACCGACCCGCTCGGCGCGGCGCTGGCCGCGGCCGCCGGCCGCGAGATCCGGCTCTCCGTCTGCGGACCGACGCCGATGATGCGGGCGGTCTCCGAGCTCGCGGCCTCGCACGGCGTCCGCTGCGACGTCTCGCTCGAACAGGTCATGGGCTGCGGGCTCGGCGGTTGCTACAGCTGCGTCGTCCCGGCGCGCGATGCCCAGGGGGCGCCGCACTTCGTGCGCTCGTGCATCGAGGGCCCGGTCTTCGATGCCTCACGGATCGTCTGGAACGGTCTCGCCCACTGACATGGATCTCTCCGTCTCCATCGGCGCCCTGAGGCTGCCGAACCCGCTCATCGCCGCCAGCGGCTGTTTCGGCTACGGGGTCGAGTACAGCGACATCGTCGATCTCTCGACGCTCGGCGGGGTCGCGGTCAAGGGGCTCTTTCTCGCCGAGCGCGAGGGGCATCCGCCGCCGCGCATCGTCGAGACGCCGGCCGGGATGTTGAACGCCATCGGCCTGCAGGGCATCGGCGTGCACCGGTTCGTCCGGGAAAAGCTGCCGGAGCTGCGCGAGCGGCGCGCCATCGTCTTCGTCAACATCTGCGGCACGACCATCGACGAGTACTGCGAGATCGCCCGGATCCTGTCCGACCACGAAGGGGTGGCGGCGATCGAGCTGAACATCTCGTGCCCGAACATCAAGGCGGGGGGGATTACCTTCGGCTGCAGCCTGACCGGGACGCACAGCGTCGTCAGCGCGGTCCGCAAGGTCACCCCGCTGCCGGTGATCCCGAAGCTGACCCCCAACGTCACCGACGTCGCCTCGTTCGCGCGCGCCGCGGAGGAGGCCGGCGCCGACGCCGTCTCGCTGGTCAACACCTTCCTGGCGATGGCCATCGACGTCCACACCCGCCGCCCCAAGCTCAGCAACATCGTCGGCGGCCTGAGCGGTCCGGCCATCAGGCCGATCGCCGTGCGCATGGTCTACGAGTGCCGCCAGGCGGTGAAGCTGCCGATTATCGGCATGGGGGGCATCGCCACCGCCGAGGACGTGCTGGAGTTCATGATTGCCGGCGCCAGCGCGGTGCAGATCGGCACGGCGAACTTCGTCGATCCCTTTCTCTGGCGCACGCTGCTGGAGGGGCTTGGTGCCTACATGCAGCGGCACGGCATCGCGCGGCTGGCGGACGTGACCGGCAGCCTCGATACCACTCAGAAGGAGACGGCGTGGATCAGCTCCTAGTGGCGCTCGACGTCGAGAGCGCCGAGCGGGCGCTGGCGCTCGCCGACACCCTGCGCGGCGCCGCCGGCGGGCTCAAGATCGGCAGCCGGCTGTTCACCGCCGAGGGTCCGGCGCTGGTGCGGCAGTTCGT
>JBDTOB010000579.1:0-2650 GCA_039933435.1 Acidobacteriota bacterium
CGCCGATGAGCGCTTCGCCGACCATTCCCGCGGCGGCGGCCGGGCCGACGACGCCGGACGCGCCAAGCCGCGCGGCGAAGTGGTGAATATCGATCGCGGCGCGCGCCCGGCGCCGGCCGCACCCGCAGCGCCCGCCGAAGACGCCGTCGAAGGGGCGCTGCCGCCGTCGGCGCCGTCGGTCCGCCGCCTCGCGCGCGAGCTCGGCGTCGAGATCCGTCAGGTGGCCGGGACCGGACCCGACGGCCGCATCAGCGTCGAAGACGTCCAGGCGTTCGTGCGCGCCGCACTCAGCGGATCGGGCGGCGGGGCGCCGGCCGTGCCGCTCCCCGACTTCAGCAAGTGGGGCGAGGTCGAGCGCAAGCCGATGAGCAACATCCGCCGCAAGACGGCGGAGCACCTCTCGCACGCGTGGAACGCCATTCCCCACGTCACCCAGCAGGACAAGGCCGACATCACCGCGCTCGAGCCGCTGCGCAAGCAGTACGGCGCGCAGGCGGAAAAGGCCGGCGGCAAGCTGACGATGACGGTGGTGGCGCTGAAGATTGTCGCCGCCGCGCTGCGCAAGTTCCCGCAGTTCAATTCCTCGGTCGACATGGCGCGCCAGGAAATCGTCTACAAGCACGCCGTCCACATCGGCGTCGCGGTCGACACCCCGCGCGGGCTGCTGGTGCCGGTCATCCGCGACGTCGATCGCAAGGGAGTGATCGAACTGGCGGCCGAGCTCGGCACGCTGTCCGAGAAGGCGCGCACCGGCAAGCTGTCGCTCGACGACATGCAGGGCGCGGGCTTCACCATCACCAATCTCGGCGGCATCGGCGGGACCTCGTTCACGCCGATTGTCAACTGGCCAGAGGTCGCCATTCTCGGCATCTCCCGCGGGGTGCACGAGGCGGTCTACGACGGCGCCGCGTTCCAGCCGCGTCAGATGCTGCCGCTGTCGCTGTCCTACGATCACCGCGCCATCGACGGCGCCGACGGCGCGCGCTTCCTGCGCTGGGTTGTCGAGGCGTTCGAACAGCCGTTCGTGGTGCTGCTCTAGAGGAACCCGGAGACGATGTCTTCAACCAAACTGGTCGTGATTGGCGCCGGGCCGGGAGGCTACGCGGCGGCGTTCTATGCGGCGGACCTCGGGATGGACGTCACCCTGGTGGATCCGTCGGTCAACCCCGGCGGCGTCTGCCTCTACCGCGGCTGCATCCCCTCGAAGGCGCTGCTGCACGTCGCCGACGTGCTCAACGAGGCACGCCATGCCGAGGCCTGGGGGATCACCTTCGGCGCCCCGACGATCGACCTCGATCGGTTGCGCGCCTTCAAGACCAGGGTGGTCACGCAGCTGACCGGCGGGCTCGGACAGCTGTCCAAACAACGTAAGGTCACCTACATCCAGGGGACGGCGGCCTTCCGCGACGCGCGGACGCTCGAGATCACCCGCAGCGGTGCCGGCAGCGATGAGGCAGCCGAGACGCTGACCTTCGAACACGCGATCATCGCCACCGGATCCCGGCCGTCGGCGGTGCCGGGGCTGAGCATCGACAGTCCGCGGGTGATGGACTCGACCGCGGCGCTCGAGCTGCCCGACATCCCCAGGTCGCTCCTCGTCGTCGGCGGCGGCTACATCGGCCTCGAGCTGGGCAGCGTCTACGCCGCGCTCGGCACCAAAGTCACCGTCGTCGAAATGACCGGCGGCTTGCTGCCGGGCGCGGATCGGGATCTCGTCAACATCCTCGCCAAGCGGATCGAGTCGATCTGCGAGCAGGTGCTGCTGAACACGAAAGTGGTCGGCATCAAGGACGGCAAGAACGGCGTCGCCGTCACCCTCGAGGGGGAAGGCCTCGCCGCCGGGGCGAAGGAGCGGACCTTCGATCGCGTGTTGATCTCGATCGGGCGGCGGCCGAACTCGGCGGTCCCGGGGCTCGACAAGACCGCCGTCAAGGTCAATGCGCGCGGCTTCATCGAGGTCGATCCGGCGCGCCGCACCGCCGAGCCGACGATCTATGCGATCGGCGACGTGGTGGGGGAGCCGATGCTCGCCCACAAGGCCTCGCACGAGGGGCGCGTCGCGGTCGAGGCGATCGCCGGAGAGCGGGTGGCGTTCGAGCCGCTGGCGATTCCAGCCGTGGTGTTCACCGATCCCGAGCTCGCCTGGTGCGGCCTCACCGAGAACGACGCCCAGCAGCAGAAGCGCGAGGTGGTGGTGGCGCGCTTCCCGTGGGGCGCCTCCGGGCGGGCGCAGACGCTCGATCGCGCCGACGGCATGACCAAGCTGATCCTGGAGCCCAAGACCGAGCGTGTGCTCGGGGTGGGCATCGTCGGGCCCGGGGCCGGCGAGTTGATTGCGGAAGGGGTGCTCGCGATCGAGATGGGGGCCAATGCGACCGACGTCCGCATGACCATCCACCCGCACCCGACGCTGTCCGAGACCATCATGGAGTCGGCCGAAGTGTTCTTCGGCCAGGCCACCCACGTCTACCGGCCGAAGAAGAAGGCCTGATCGCGGTCAGCGCCGCTCCAGCGCCTCCACCTGCTCGTGGGCGTGATAGGAGCTGCGCACCAGCGGACCGGACTCGGCGTGGCCGAAGCCGAGATCGAGCGCGATGCGCTTGAGCCCGGCAAATTCCTCGGGCGTGTAGTAGCGGACCATCGGCAGGTT
>JBDTOB010000580.1:0-2638 GCA_039933435.1 Acidobacteriota bacterium
CCGGCGAGCTCGATGAAGCGCGGGTCGAAGCCGGTCTGCTTGGCCTTCCACGAGAGGTAGAACGGATCGATGGGGATGCAGTGGCCGCCCAGGCCGGGACCCGGGTAGAAGGCCATGAACCCGAACGGCTTGGTCTTGGCGGCGTCGACCACCTCCCAGACGTCGATGTTCATCTTGTCGCACATCAGCGCCAGCTCGTTGACCAGGCCGATGTTGACCGCCCGGAAGGTGTTCTCGAGCAGCTTCACCATCTCGGCGACGCGGGTCGAGCTGACCGGGACGATGGTCTGGATCGCCGTGCCGTAGAGCGCCCCGGCGATCTTGGCGCAGGCCGGGGTCAGGCCGCCGACGACCTTGGGCACGTTGTGCGTCTGGAAGTTCGGGTTGCCGGGATCGACGCGCTCCGGCGAGAAGGCGATGAAGAAATCGACGCCGGCGCGCAGGCCGGTGGCCTCGAGAATCGGCTGCACCACTTCATCAGTCGTTCCCGGGTAGGTGGTCGATTCGAGCACGATCAGCATCCCGGGGTGCAGGTGCGTGGCGATGGCCTCGACCGCCGACACGATGTACGACATGTCGGGATCCTTGGTCTTGCGCAGCGGCGTCGGCACGCAGATGTTGATGGTGTCGAGGTCCTTGACCACGGCGAAGTCGGTGGTGGCGTCGAGCCGGCCCGCCTTGGTCAGCGACAGCACGTCCGCGGTCGGGACGTCGGGAATGTAGGAGCGCCCCTCGGCGATGGCGTTGACCTTGCGCTCGTCGAGGTCGATGCCGGTGGCATGGAAGCCGGCGCGGGCGAGCTCCACGGCGAGCGGCAGCCCGACGTAGCCGAGCCCGACGACACCAGTGCGCGCGGTACGGGCCTCGATCTTCTTCAACAGGGTGTCGGCGAGCGCGGACATTCAGGCAGCTCCTCGGTTGGGATCTTGCGATCGTTGCGGATCAGTTCTCTTCGACGGTCGGGCGGGTCTGTCCCAGCATCAGCCGCTTGATGCGGCCCCACGCGGTTTCCGGGCGGACCGGCGCGAACGGCGTCGCGGCCCGCGGCGCCGGCCGCGCGCCCGATCCCGCGGGGGCGGCCGGGCGCTGGGTACGCAGCAGGCGGTATTCCTCGGCGAGCACCCGCCGCTGTTCGGCGAGCTCGCGCTCGCGCTGGCTGATTGCCTGCTCGCGCAGGTCGAGCGCCGTCGCCCGCGCCCGCGACTCGTCCATCATCGCGCGGGCGGACGCCTGAAGGGCGCTCGCCGGCTCACCCTGCGGCAGGACGCCGGTGGCCTCGAGCTCGACGAGCACGTCGGCCATCAGCCCGGCGTCGATCTGGCGGCGTTCCTCGGCGTAGCCGAACACCAGGGTCGCGTCGCAGATGACGTTGATGATCCGCGGCACGCCGCGGCTCCGGGTGTGGATGATGCCGGTGACGTCGCGCGGGAACTCCAGCGGCGCGCCCATCGAGGCCCGCCGCAGCCGGTGGTTGATGTAGTTCGCGGTCTCGTCGGCGTCGAGCGGCGTGAGATGGTAGCTGACGGTAATCCGCTGCCGGAGCTGCTCGAGCTCCGGCGCCGCCAGCTTGTCGCGCAGGTTCGGCTGGCCGACGAGCACGATCTCCAGCAGCTTGGACTTCTCCGTTTCCAGGTTGGAGAGCATCCGCAGTTCTTCGAGCGCGGCCAGGCTCAGGTTCTGGGCCTCGTCGATCACCAGCAGGATCAGGCGCCCGGCGAGCCGCTGATCGACGAGATACTGCGCCAGGTCGCGCAGCATGATCGGCTTGCTCTTCCCGGACGGATCGAGCCCGAAGTCGATCATGATCGTCTCGAGCAGCTCGCGAGGCTCGAGCATGGTGTTGACGATGCGGCCGACCGTGGTCTGGCTGTCGAGCCCGCGCAGCAGCGTCTGCAGCAGGGTGGTCTTGCCGGATCCGATCTCTCCGGTGATGACGACGAAGCCGGCGTGGCTTTCGAGGCCGTAGCGCAGGTAGTCGAGCGCCTCGCGGTGCACCCGGCTGGGGTAGAGATAGTCCGGATCGGGGCTCAGCGCAAAGGGGCGCTCCCGCAATTCGTAAAAGCGTTCGTACATCTCAGAGACCTCCCGCCTCCGCCCGTCCGCGCCAGGCGCCGGGCCGCCGCGCGCCGAGCCCGGCGATGGCGGCGCCGAGGCGCTCGGGGTGGTGGCGAATCTTGCCGGCCGGATGCTCCGAGACGAGCGCGACACCGACCGGCTCGATGCCCAGCTTCTCGAGGGCGCTCAGCTCGAACGCACCCGTCACGATCGGATAGGACCGCTGGGCCGCGTACGCGGCCGCCAGCGCCTCCGGCACGGGGCTGGTGTTGTAGATCACGACGTCGAAGAGCTGCGCCTCGAGATGGCGTTCGATCGTCAGCACGTGCTCGAGGGCGCTGTAGTCGTCGGTTTCCCCCGGCTCGGTCATCAGATTGGCGACCAGCACCTTGAGCCCACCCGACTGCCGGATGGCGCTCGCCACCTGCGGCACCAGCAGCGGCGGCAGGATGCTGGTGTAGAGGCTGCCGGGCCCGGCGACGATGACGTCCGCGCGCCGGATCTGCTCGACGGTCTCGGGCAGGAAGCGGGGCCGCTCCGGAATCAGCGAGACGCGCGCGATCCGTCCGCCCGCCGCGGCGAT
>JBDTOB010000581.1:0-2634 GCA_039933435.1 Acidobacteriota bacterium
CGCATCGCGGCCTGATCCCAGTGCTGGTAGGCGGCCGACGATCGGCCATACCACGCGTCGTTGGTGATCGTCGTCAACAGCTCGCTGCCGTTGGTGACGAAGCGGCGGATGAGATCGGGATAGATCACTTCGTAGCAGATCGCCGTGCTGGCGAGATGGCCACCGACCGGCAGCAGCACCGGGTCGGTGCCGGGAGAGAAGTCCGAGACCGCTTCGACGATGGGGCCGACGAAGAAGAGCAGGCGCTTGAGCGGCACGTATTCCCCGAACGGCACCAGGTGCATCTTTCGATAGATGGCGCCGGTGGTGCCGTCTGGCTTCACCAGGTAGGCGGCATTGTAGTAGCGGGCCGTTGGCGCGTGCGGATCGCTCGTCGTCCGCACCGGCTCCACCTGATCGCTGCCGATGAGCAGCGTCGCGCCGGATTCCTTCGCGAGGCGCCGCACCGCCGCGCCGCCGACGATGTCGTCGGCAAAGTAGACGGGATACGAGGACTCCGGCCAGAGGATGAAGGTCGCCCCCTGGCGGAGCGCCTGCCGCGTCATGTCGAGATACAGATCGGTGATTGCGCCGCGCAGCGCCGGATCCCATTTCTGCTCCTGGAGGACGTTGCCCTGCAGGACGCCGACCCGGACCGGCGTGCCGCGCGTCAGCAGCCAGGACGCGCGCAGGCGCGCCTGACCCCAGGCGACCATCACCGCCACGAGCACGACCATCGACGCCGCCGCCACCCAGCGCGTCCGGCCGCGGTCGACCACGATCAGCGCCGCCGCCGCGGCCGCCGCCGCCAGCACTGCGGACAGGCCATAGATACCCGCCAGCGACGCCGCCTGCGCCACCGGCAGGACCGTTACCTGGCTGTAGCCGAGCAGAATCCACGGGAACCCGTCCCACAGGTACTGCCGTCCCAGCTCGGTCGTGACCCAGATGGCCGGCGCCAGCAACAGCGCCCGCGTCCCGAACGCGCGGCAGCATCGGGCCAGCACGAAGGCGAAGACCGCGGGAAAGAGCGCCAGGTAGGCGACGAGCACGCCGGCGGCGAAGAGCGCCAGTGCCACCGGCAGGCCGCCGAATGTGGTCATGGTCTCGATCAGCCAATAAAGCGTGAGCGCGAAATAGACGCCGCCGGTGAGGAGGCCGACGAAGAACGGACGGGCGCGGGACCGCCCCGCCGCCATCACCGTGGCGACGATAAGCGGCGTCAGCGCAATCCAGGCGAACGCCGGATGGCCGAACTTGGGAAAGCTGAGCGCCAGCAGCAGGCCGGAGAGGAGCGCTAGCGCAAGATCCAGGACTGGAACTGTTCTTCCTTCTTGATCCGGGTCGAAACCTTTTCGGCCTCGCCGCGATCGTTATAGCGGCCGACCTGGACCTTGTAGAACGGCTGCGGCGCGCCGGCAGCAGGACTGAGCAGAAATGCCGGGTAGCCCTTGGCGGTGAGCTTCTGCACGATGGAGGTGGCGATCCCCGGCTCGCGCGTGGCGATCACCTGGACCACCCAGGTCCCCGGCCGCCCGGAGGTTGGAACCCCCGCGGGAATAGAGGGGGCGGCCGCCGGCTTGCTCGCGACAGGCGCCGCGGGCGGCGCCTTGACGGCCGGCCTCGGCGCCGGCTCCTTCGCCGCCTCCGCCGGCCGGTCGTGCTCCGCGCCGGCCGGCTTCAGCTTTTCCACGGGTGCGCCCGGCTCCCTGAGCCGGTCCGCGTAGGTGAGATCCTTCGCGTCCTCGTCCGACGGGACGGGTACGTCGGCAGCGGCGTTCGGAACGGCCTCGGCCGGCGCCGCCGGCAGCGGCGCCTCGCTCGTCGAGGCGGGCCCGGCGTCGGACGCCCGCAGATCCCTGGCCCCGCGCCCGACCAACACCCCGAAGAGGAACACGCCAACAACGACGCTGGTCGTGACGATGAACAGGAAAACGAGCTGTTTCCCGCTCAGCTGAATTTCGTGAAAGCCGTCTTCAGCGGTGTCGTGTGAAAGCTCCGGCACGCTTATGCCTTGTTCCGGCCGGTCAGCACGTTCATGAGCTCAATCGGCAGCGGAAAGATAATCGTCGAGTTCTTTTCGGACGCGATCTCCGTGAGCGTCTGGAGATAGCGGAGCGTGATCGTGACGGGCTCCTTGGCGATCACTTCCGCCGCCATCGCGAGCTTTTCGGACGCCTCCAGCTCACCGGCCGCGTGGACAATTTTAGCACGCTTCTCCCGCTCGGCTTCCGCCTGCTTGGCCATCGCCCGCTGCATGTCCGGCGGCAGATCCACCTGCTTGACCTCGACCGACGACACCTTCACGCCCCAGGGCTCGGTGTGCTGATCCAGGATCTGCTGGAGGTCGCGGTTGAGGCGATCGCGCTCCGAGAGCAAATCGTCCAGTTCGACCTGCCCGAGCACGCTCCGCAGCGTCGTCTGGGCCAGCTGCGAGGTCGCGTACTGGTAGCTTTCCACGTCGACGATGGCGCGGCGCGGATCCATCACCCGGAAGTAGACCACCGCGTTGACCTTCACGGAGACGTTGTCCTTGGTGATGACGTCCTGGGTCGGCACGTCCATGACGATCGTCCTGAGGCTGACGCGCACCATCCGGTCGATCGGCGCGAACACGAGGATCACGCCCGGCCCCTTCGGCTGGCTGAGCAGCTT
>JBDTOB010000582.1:0-2633 GCA_039933435.1 Acidobacteriota bacterium
ACGTTGAGCATGTCCTTCATGCCGGCGTTCATGCTGCCGATGTGCAGATCGGTCGAGATCGAGTCGGGAAGGAAGCCCTCCTTGACCGCCGGCGCCGCGATCCGCCAGAGGAAGCTGCCGCCGCCGTGGCCGACGTCGAAGATGACGCCGCGGCGCCGCCCCTCGAGCAGCGCCGGGTTGACGTGACCGGAGGGATCCTGCTCGCCGCGCAGGCCGGAATAGACGTGGGTGTAGATGTCGCCCGGCCGCAGCTTCTTCGTGACCAGCTCGCTCAGCGGACGTTCCGGCCGGTTGGCGCCGAAATCCACCATCACCGGGATGTGCGCGAGAGTCCCGGCCTCCACCGCCCGTTCGACCGGCGCCCATTCGGGTCCGGCGAAGTGCGCGGTCTTGATGCCGACGATCAGCCCGGGGTAGCGCAGCGCCATCTCGGCGGTCGGCTTCGCCTCCATGTCGGCCAGATCCTGTTCGTAGGCGCCGCCGCGCATGCCGTGGCCGACGATGTTGAGGAACGCCAGGATGCGCGTCTTGGAGCGATCGATGACCCGCTGCTTGAAATCCTCGAAATTACGCCAGCCGGCGCAGCCGGCGTCGGCCACGGTGGTGACGCCCACCCGGAAGGTGAAGCCGTCCGGATAGAGGCTGTTGTCACCGGCGTAGGAGCGCGGCTCGCCGGTGCCGGCGTAGGTGTGGGCGTGAATGTCGATCAGCCCTGGGGTGACGTAAAGGCCCGAGGCGTCCACGGTCTTGATCGCGTCGGCCGGGCTCAGGTTGGCCGCGACTGCCGCGACCTTGCCACCCGCGATCGCGACGTCTCTCACCGCGCTCAGCCGGTTCCTGGCGTCGATGACGTGCCCGCCCTTGAGCAGGAGGTCGTACTTGGGAGCCGCCGCGGCTGGCGCGGGCGCCTGCCGTGCCGACAGCGACAAGGAGGCCAGCCCCACCGACAGGGCCGCGATGCCGAGGACCGTGATGCGCCCCCGCATCAACCCCTCCGCCCCGACCGGCGCGTCGCCGTCCAGGTGGCGCCCAGATATTCACCCATGTCGAGCGTGCCTCCCATCTGATCTCCGGACAGCTTGCCCGCGAAGGTCATGTTGACCGAATCCCCGTGCTGCTCGCCGTAGGCGCTGCGGATGCGCACGTCGCTGCCGTCGATGGTGCCGGTCACCTCACGGGTGACGAATTCCCCCTGATGGAGACCGCCGATGGCATTACCGGCCTGGGTGAGGTGCAAGGTGTGGGTCGAGGCCGCCGCGGCATAGTCGATGCGGACCACCCAGGGGCCGGTCAGGTCCGCGGCCGGCGCCACCGGCGCCGGTGGCGCCGCCTCGACCGGCGGCTTCGAGAGCAGCGCGACGAGCCGATCGGCGATGACCCGCTCGTCCCCCGCCGCCATCATGTACGGCGTCACCGAGACGCCGGTCTGCGCCGGCTGATCCGGCGGCCGTGCGACGTCGAGCGAAATCCGCGGCTCGCTGTCGAACAGCTGGCGCGCCACCGCATCCCCGCCGATGCCGAGTTGCTTGCGATCCCAGTAGATCTTCAGCGACGGCGTCCGGTTGGAGAGGCCCACCGGCTGCACCACCGCGGTCGTGACGCCCGGAATCGACGACACCCGCTGGCTGATATGATCGAGCCAGCCGGTCCAGCGCTTCCACTCCGCCTCGTGGTCGCGACGCACCCACATCTCCACCGCCATCAGCATGCCGATGGCGTCTTCCTTGCCGACCTTGAGCGAGCGGGTGGCGCCGTGGTGCGGCGCGCTGTGCACCCAGGCGGCGCGTACCAGATCCTTGCGCCCGAGCAGCAGACCGGCCGTCTGCGGGCCGCGCATGCACTTGCCGCCGCTGTAGGCGACCAGCGTCGCGCCGTCGCGCAGGTGAACGTTGGGAATGGTGAGAATCTCGGCGGCGGCGTCCACCAGCACCGGCACGCCCCGCGCCTTCGCCACCGGCGCCAGCGCCTTGAGGCTGAGCGGACTGTTGTCGGCGTTCGGTCCGGCGAGGACGTAGACGACGGCGGCCCGCGGTCCGAGCGCCGCCTCGAACTCCGCCAGCGTCGACACCTCGACCACGCGCAGGCCCATCGACCGCAGCGCGGCGTCGTAGACGTTGCGCGAGTGGGTCGGGATGATGGCTTCGTCTTTCGGAAAGCCGGCCAGGTTCGGCAGCCGCACGTGCAGGTCGGGGTTGCCGCCGGCCACGCACGCGGCAGCGGCCAGCGTCAGACCCGCCGAGCAGCCGTTCGACACCATCCCCCACTCGGCGCCGGTCAGCGTGGCCAGCCGCGCGCCGACCGCGTCCGCCAACTCGTCGAGGTGCACGTACTTCTGCGCCGCGGCATCCACCGCCGCCCGCACCTCCGGCAGCATCGTCGAGCCGCTGATGATCGTGAACGTGCCGCGCGCGTTGATCAGCGGGCGCACGCCAATCGACTGGTAGACGTCGGCGCCGGCGCGCAGCGCGGCGGCCGGCACCGGGGCCGCCGGTCCCTGCGCCTCGCCGTGAAGCATCGCCGGCAGCGCCAGCGCGCCCCCGAGGGCTCCGCCGCGACGGATCAGTTCCCGTCGCGTGAAGGTGGATTCGCTCATCGGCGGCTGCTCCCTAGAAGAAGAACTTCAGCACCATCTC
>JBDTOB010000583.1:0-2620 GCA_039933435.1 Acidobacteriota bacterium
CGTAGAGCGTGGCGTAGCCGAGCGCGATCTCGGTCTCGTTGCCGCAGGAGATCAGCAGGGCGCCGGTGTCGTTCGACTCGGCCATCATCAGCAGCCCGCGGATCCGGGCGTGGAGGTTCTCGCGGGTGAAGCCCTGGACGATGGGGTGGGCGTGCGCCTCGAAGACCTCGCGGATGTGCTCGTCGAGCGCCTGGATCGGGATGACCGTGTAGGCGATGCCGAGCGCGGCGGCGAGGCGCGCGGCGATCGTCCGCGTCGCCTCGGTGTTGAAGCGCGACGGCATGTTGGTCGCGGTGACCTGTCCGGGGCCGAGGGCGTCCACGGCGATGGCCAGCGCCAGCGCCGAGTCGATCCCGCCCGACAGCGCCACGGTGGCGCGGCTGAACCCGGTCTTGGCCATGTAGTCGCGGAGCGCCATGATCAGCGCCTCGTAGGTCTCGCGATCGCGGTCGATCGGCGGCAGGGCGGCGGCCGCGGCGGCGCCGCCGACGCCATTCAGCGGCAGGTCCACGATCAGCAGCTCCTCGACGAACTGTTTGCCGATCGCCAGCAGCCGGCCGCTGGCGTCGTAGACCAGGCTCTCGCCGTCGAAGGGAATGATGTTCTTGCCGTTGTCGGCGGCCCCCGCGGTGTTGAGGTAGACCAGCGGCCTGCCGAGCGCCGCGATGTGGGCGCGGATGACGGCGTCCCGGGCGTGCCGCTTGCCCGGCCAGAAGGGGGAGGCGTTGATGTTGAGCAGGACCTCGGCCCCCTGCGCGGCGAGCTCCGGCAGCGGCTTGATGGGGTAATACTCGTCCCAGAGGTCTTCGCAGATGGAGACGCCGAGCCGCACCGTGCCGCCGCCGCGCAGCGCGACCGCGACCGGCACGCGTGCCGGCGCCGGCGAGAAGTAGCGCTTGTCGTCGAAGAAGCGGTAGCTCGGCAGCAGCGTCTTGCGCGCGCGCTGCAGCACCGCGCCGTTGCGGACGACGGCCGCGGCGTTGTACTTGAGGAGGCCGCCGCTGTCGTTCCGCGCCTCCGCGTCGAAGTCGATGAAGCCGATCACCGCGGTGATGTCCCGCGCCGCGACGGCGAGGCGCTGCATGGCGCGCTCGTTGGCGGCGAGAAACCCCGCGTCCTCGACCTGATCCCCGATGCAGTAGCCCGGCAGCGCCATCTCCGGCGTCAGGACCAGGTCGGCCCCCTGCCGCGCCGCCGAGGCGATGGCCTCCGCGATGCGGGCGGCATTGCCTTCGATGTCGCCGCTGACGGGATTCAGCTGGGCCAGCGCAATGCGCATGATCTGTCGATGGCTCGTTCCAGCGCAGCCCCTCAGAATGTGGGGAAGAGCTTCTTCAGCTCGTCGACGGTCGCCGGGCTGCCGTACTGATTGAGCTCGAACGCCTCGGCGTACTTGACGTTGCGTCCCTTCTGCTCGCCGTAGAGCTCCACCAGCAGGCTGCGGTACTGGTTTGCGACGTCGGCGCTGCGCTGCTTGACGGCTTCGCCGAGGAACGCCTTCCGCCCGGCCTCGTCGGTCGGCACGTTGCGGCCGTAGCGCGCCTGCCAGGAGTCGGCATCGGCGAACTGCGACGGCAGCTCACCGATACAGTCCCACTTCTTCTGGGCTGCGGCGTCGATGTCCACTGCCAGGATCGGGTCGAACGGATACGGCTTCTTGAAGTTGTCCGAGTAGAAAAGGAAGATCGGATTGCGCGCAGTCGCCTTGGTGTAGGGGGCGAAGAACGGCGCCGCCACCACGACGGCGGCATCCTCGGCCAGCTTGCCGACGGCGCGATGATCCGGATGGTAGTCCCACGGACGATGGGAGAGGACGATGTCGGCCTGCCAGTCGCGGATCAGGTTGGCGACCTTCTTCCGCGTCTCCAGATCCGGCATCAGCTCGCCGTCGTGAATGTCGAGCACGTCGGTGTCCACGCCGAGCTTGGCATGGCACGCTTCGACTTCCGCCTTGCGCCGCTGCGCCAGCGGCCCGCCGGCCTGGGAGAAATGGCCGACATCGCCGTTGGTCAGCGCCACCAGCTTGACCTTGGCTCCCTTCGCCACGAACAGCGCCGCGGTGCCCGCGAACTTCAATTCCGCATCGTCCGGATGGGCGCCGAAGGCGATGATCCGCAGCGGACGTCCGGCGGGAATCTGCGCCGCGAGCGACGAGGCGGCGAGGATGACGAGACCAAGAGCACACCAGCGCACTGAACGCATCAGAGGACCTCCATGTAATCCTGCTCAGCGTATCGCTAATGGCGCAGGGTTCACAAACGTCCGGCGCCGGCCACGACGCGGACGGCGGGCTATAATGCGCCCCTTGGCAGCCTCTCCCGAACGGTTTTCCCGCCGCGTGCTGCTCCGGCGCGCCGCCGCGCTCCCGGCGCTGGCCGCGGCTTGCGCCGCGCCCCGGGCGCCCGCCGCCGTGCGCCGCCGGGAGACCGACGTCACCGTCGCCGAGGTCGAGCACGGCTTCGAGGACTACCGCTACCGTGCCCCGTATCAGTTCGGCGGCCGCTCGGTCGATCGGGTGACGCTGCTGAACGTCACCTGCCGGGTCAGGACCGCCGCGGGACGGGAGGCGTGGGGCTACGGCTCGATGACCCTGGGGAATGCGTGGGCCTTTCCCGCCGCC
>JBDTOB010000584.1:0-2618 GCA_039933435.1 Acidobacteriota bacterium
CTGCGGATGGAGATCGACTCGATGCCGGCCGAGCTCGACGAGGTCGAGCGCCGCATCATGCAGCTCGAGATCGAGCGCGAGGCGCTGCGCAAGGAAACCGACAAGGCCTCGGTCGAGCGGCTGCAGAAGCTCGAAAAGGATCTGGCCGACTTCAAGGAGAACAAGGGCCGGCTCATCACCCACTGGAACCAGGAGAAAGAAGCCATCCAGGCGGGGCGGACGGTCAAGCAGGAGCTGGAACAGGTCCGGCTCGAGATGCAGCACGCGCAGCAGGCCGGCGACTACGCCAAGGCCTCGGAGCTCCAGTACGGGCGCCTGCCGGAGCTCGAGCGCCGGCTGCAGCAGGAGGAGGCGCGGCTCGCCGAGACGCAGAAGTCCGGGCGGATGCTCAAGGAGGAAGTGGACGAGGAGGACATCGCCGAAGTGGTCAGCCGCTGGACCCACATCCCGGTCAGCCGCCTGATGGAGGGGGAAATCCAGAAGCTGCTGCAGATGGAAGAGCGCCTGCACGCCCGCGTCGTCGGCCAGGACGAAGCCATCGCCGCGGTCGCCAACGCGATGCGCCGCGCCCGGGCGGGGCTGCAGGATCCGAACCGGCCGCTCGGCAGCTTCATCTTCCTCGGCCCCACCGGCGTCGGCAAGACCGAGCTGGCGCGCGCGCTCGCCGAGTTCCTGTTCGACGACGACCAGGCGACCATCCGCATCGACATGTCCGAGTATCAGGAGAAGCACACCGTGTCGCGGCTGATCGGCGCCCCTCCGGGCTACGTCGGCTACGAGGAGGCCGGCCAGCTGACCGAGGCGGTCCGCCGGCGTCCCTACAGCGTGGTGCTGTTCGACGAAGTCGAGAAGGCCCATCCCGAGGTGCTGAACGTCCTGCTGCAGCTGCTGGACGACGGCCGGCTGACCGACGGCAAGGGACGGACGGTGGACTTCAAGAACACCGTGGTGATCATGACCTCCAACGTCGGCAGCCACTACATCGCCGAGCAGGCGCTGCAGCGGGACGCCGGGCCGGCCTCGGTCGAGGGGCGGGCGATGATCGACGAAGGAGTCAGGCGCGAAGTGATGGAGGCGCTGCGGGCCCACTTCCGCCCCGAGTTCCTCAACCGCGTCGACGAGATCATCATCTTCCACGCGCTCACTCGCGGCGAGATGCGCGCGATCATCGACATCCAGCTGCGCGGGCTGATGAAGCGGCTCGAGGACCGCAAAATCCACGTCGAGCTGAGCGACAGCGCCAAGGACCTGCTCATCGCCGAAGGCTACGATCCGACCTACGGGGCGCGGCCGCTGAAGCGGACCATCCAGCGGCGGGTCCTCGACCCGCTCGCCATGCGGGTGCTGCAGGGGGAGCTCCAGGAGGGGGCGGTTATCCGGATCGATGCCGCCGACGGGGCGCTCTCCTTCACGAAGACGGAAGAGTTCGCGCAGAATCGCGGATAAGATCAGACGATGCCGGAAGAGACCCCAACACCCAGGCCACCGAAGCCCCGCCGGCAGACGCCGCGCCCGCGACCAAGCACGTCGATGTGGTACGTGCTCGGGCTGCTGCTCCTGCTCGGCCTCGGCCAGGCGGTGTTCTTCTCCGTCCAGTCCGCCAAGACCGTCCCCTACAGCACCTTCAAGGAGTGGGTGCGCGACGGCAAGGTCCAGGATGTCGAAGTCGCCGAGGACCGCGTCCGCGGCCGCCTCAAGGGGGACACCGCCAAGGCGGACTCCTTCTCGACGGTCCGCATCGAGGACCCCAAGCTGCTGGAGGACCTCGAAAAGGGGGGCGTCAAGTACACCGGCGAGCTGCAGAACCGATGGATCGCCGAGGTCATCGGCTGGGTGCTTCCCCTGCTCTTCCTGATGGCGCTCTGGAGCTTCTTCTTCCGCCGCATGGGCGGCGCCGAGGGCGGCGTGATGTCGTTCGCCCGCAGCAAAGCGAAGATTTATGCCGACGACGACGTCAAGGTGCGGTTCGGCGACGTCGCGGGGGTGGATGAGGCGGAGGAGGAGCTGCGGGAGATCGTCGAGTTCCTGAAGACGCCGCGCAAGTACACCAGCATCGGCGGCCGGATTCCCAAGGGGGTGCTGCTGGTCGGCCCGCCCGGCACCGGCAAGACACTGCTGGCGCGCGCGGTGGCGGGGGAAGCCGGGGTGCCGTTCTTCAGCCTCAGCGGATCGGAGTTCGTCGAGATGTTCGTCGGCGTCGGCGCGGCGCGGGTCCGGGATCTCTTCGCCCAGGCCGAGGTCAAGGCCCCCTGCATCGTCTTTATCGACGAGCTCGACGCGCTCGGCAAGGCGCGCATGCAGGGGCCGATGGGGGGCCACGAGGAGCGGGAGCAGACCCTCAACCAGCTGCTCGCCGAGATGGACGGCTTCGACGGCCGCAAGGGCGTGATCATCATGGGGGCGACCAACCGCCCCGAGGTGCTCGACCCGGCCCTGCTCCGCCCCGGCCGCTTCGACCGCCAGGTGCTGGTGGACAAGCCCGACGTCCGCGGCCGCGAGGAGATCCTGCGGATCCACGTCAAGTCGGTGACGCTGGCGCCGAGCGTCGACCTCAAGGTGATCGCGGCGCGGACCGCGGGCTTCGCCGGCGCCGACCTCGCCAACCTGGTCAACGAGGC
>JBDTOB010000585.1:0-2610 GCA_039933435.1 Acidobacteriota bacterium
GAAGCGCAACCGCGGCCGCCGCGGCCTCGACATCCTGCAGAAGATCCAGAAGATGTCCGGCCTCGACGTGCTGATCTCCGACATCGACTTTCCCGAAGTGCGCGAGGTCGACCTCAAGCTGATCGATCTCGCGCGCACGCTCCAGGGGAAGATCGTCACCAACGATTTCAACCTCAACAAGGTCGCCCAGCTGCGCGGCGTCCCGGTCCTCAACATCAACGAGCTGGCGAACTCGCTCAAGCCGGTCGTGCTCCCCGGCGAGTTCATGAAGGTCTTCATCCTCAAAGAGGGGAAGGAGTACAACCAGGGGGTCGCCTACCTGGACGACGGCACGATGGTGGTGGTGGACAACGCCCGCCGGATGATCGGCCGCAACATCGACGTCGTCGTCACCAGCGTCCTGCAGACCACGGCGGGGAAGATGATTTTCGGCCGCTACGTCGAAGCCTCCACGCCGGTGGCGCAGCCGGCGGCAGCGGTGCCGGCCGCGGGCGCGTCCGTCGGGGAATAGTCCTGCCGATGCCCAGCGGGCGCGAGTCACGCATGCGCCGACTGCCTCCCTTTCACTGGTGGCGGACGGTCTTCTACCTGATTCCAGCCGTTACCCTCTACACCATCGTGCTGGGCACGGCCTCCCTGCTCTCGACGCTGGTCGATTCCAGCGGCGCCTTCGGCCACCGCTGCGCGCGCGCCTGGGCGTGGCTCATCCTCAGGACGACCGGGGTCCGCGTCAGGGTCACGGGCCTCGAGCATCTCGAGGCCGGACGCAGTTACGTCGTCGCGGTCAACCATCAGAGCATCTACGACATTCCCATCCTCTTCACGGCGCTGCCGCTCGACCTGCGGATCGTCGCCAAGGACTCGCTCGGCCGGATTCCGTTCCTCGGCTGGCACCTGCGCCGCACCGGGCATCTGCTCGTCGACCGCCGCAATCCGGGCGCCGGCGTGCTCAAGCGGATGGCGCAGCTCGTCCGGGCGGCGCGGTCGGTCATCGTTTTTCCCGAGGGCACCCGCAGTGCGGACGGGGTCGTGCGCCGCTTCAAGGGGGGCACCTTTCTCCTCGCCATCGACAACGACCTGCCGGTCGTCCCCGTGAGCCTCTCGGGCAGCCGGTTCGTGATGCGCAAGGGGCAGCTGATGGTGTGTCCCGGAGAGGTGACCCTGACCGTCCACCCGGTGATGCCGACCGTTGGGGTCGCGAGAGACGAGGTGCGTGCGTTCGCGGAGCGGGTCCGGACGGTGGTTGCCGCCGCGGCCGGCGATGGCGCGATATAATAGGGTGTTTGGCCGCCCCGCGCGGCGCGCGCCTTCCAGAACCCAATGCAGGTCACCGCCATCATCGCGGCAGCGGGCCACGGTCGCCGTCTGGCGTCGGGCGTCCCCAAGCAGTTTCTCGAGATCGGCGGCGTGTCGCTGCTGCAGCGCTCGGTGGCTGCCTTCTGCGCCGTGCCGCGCGTGACCTCGATTGTCGTCGTCACCCGCGAAGATGCGGTCGAGGAGATCGCGCGGACGCTCGCCACCGGCGGCCGCCCGGCGATCGTCGTCGCCGGCGGCGACACCCGGCAGGCCTCGGTGGCGGCGGCGTTCGATCGCGTGCCGGTGGAGACGGACTACGTCATGGTGCACGACGCCGCGCGCCCGTTCGTCACCGCGGCGTTGATCGAGCGGACGCTGGACGCGGCGATTGAGTCGGGGGCGGCGATTGCGGCGCTGGGGGCGCGCGACACCGTCAAGCTGGCGGCCGCCAGCGGCGGCCGCGCCTTCGTGGCGCGGACGATTCCGCGCGAGCAGGTCTACCTGGCGCAGACGCCGCAGGCGTTCCGCCGCGACGTCCTGGCCGAGGCCGTCCGCCTCGGCCGGAGCGGCACCATCGGCACCGACGAGTCGGCGCTGGCCGAGCTCGGCGGCACGCCGATTCGACTGGTGGAAGGGGATGCGCTCAACTTCAAGGTGACCACCGACAGCGATCTGACGCTCTCGCGCGCGCTGGCCGCCGGCGACCAGCCCGCGGACCGGCTGCGCGCCGGGACCGGCTACGATCTGCACAAGCTGGTAGCGGGCCGGCCGCTGCTGCTCGGCGGGGTGCGCATTGCCGCCGAGGTCGGCGCGCTCGGCCACTCGGATGCGGACGTGGTGTGCCACGCGGTGACCGACGCGGTGCTCGGCGCCGCCGGCG
This sequence comes from Acidobacteriota bacterium, assembly GCA_039933435.1. GTDB lineage: Bacteria > Acidobacteriota > Vicinamibacteria > Vicinamibacterales > 2-12-FULL-66-21 > JALZOC01. Next base: position 2,177 of record JBDTOB010000585.1, read on the forward strand.
CGGGAGACATCGGCCGCCACTTCCCGGACACCGACGCCGCCTGGAAGGACGCCGCCAGCCTGCCGCTGCTCGAGCGCATGGTGCGCCACGTCGAGGGGCTCGGCCTGGCGGTCGTCAACGTCGATGTGACGGTGATTCTCGAGCGCCCCAAGATCGCGCGCTATGTCCCCGAGATCCAGGCCTCGCTCGCCGGCGCGCTCGGCATCGACGTGGCGCGGGTCAGCGTCAAGGGCAAGACCAACGAGGGGCTCGACGCCATTGGCCGCGGCGAGGCGATCGCGGCACACGCGGTGGCGCTGCTGAGGGTGCGATGAATGACGAGTGAGCGGGCCGCGCGGGTACACCGATGAGAGTCAGATTCGCTCCCAGCCCCAGCGGCCAGCTGCACGTCGGCAACGCCCGCACGGCGCTGTTCAACTGGCTGCTGGCGCACG
>JBDTOB010000586.1:0-2608 GCA_039933435.1 Acidobacteriota bacterium
GCGAAGAGGTGAAGAATCTCCTCTACGCCTTCGAGGGCTGCTTCGACACGACGCCCACGAACTGAGAGCTGATCGCCGGCAAGGAACGACGCGCTCTCAGCGCGGAGCCGTCTCCACGCGTTTACGACAGCCGGCGGTGGCAGGCGGGGTTCGAGCGGGTCAGTTACGATCGGTTAAGCGGAGGTTCATCATGATTGCCGTCCACAAGATTCTGGTTGCGACCGACTTCGGGGAAGCCTCTGAAACGGCGCTCGCCTACGGCCGTGCCCTGGCCGGGGCGTTCGGCGCCACGCTGCACCTGCTGCACGTGACGCATGACGTCTACGCGCTCGCCACCAACGGCTCGGAATTCACCAGCATCACGCCGACGCTGCTCGAGGACATCGAACGGGCCGGGCGGGAACAGACCCAGGCGCTGCTGACCGACGAGGACCGGAAGTCGCTCAACGCGGTTGCCGTGACCGTTGCCCACTTCAAGCCGGCCACCGCCATCGTCGAATACGCGCAGACGAACAAGGTTGACCTGATCGTGCTCGGCACTCACGGCCGCGGCGCGTTGAGCCGCCTGCTGCTCGGCAGCGTCGCGGAGCGCGTCGTCCGCACGGCGCCGTGTCCGGTGCTGACGGTCCGCCATCCGGAACACGAGTTCGTGCTGCCGGACGCGCTGGTCGCCATGCCGCGCACATAGGCAGCTGCCGGGGAAGGATCCGGCCGCGCCGCACCCGCCGACGGCTGCGGAACGGGCGGCTTCTCTGCTTTCGGCGCCTGCGGCGCGAACAAGTTGCCGAAGTAATCTCCCGTGAACCAGCGGGCGCGCTGGTCGGCGTCGGCCAACGCCCGCAGCGCCCGGTAGTTGATCTCGGCGAACTTCGCGCCGGCTGCCCAGACGATCGGCTGGGACATGTCGTCCGAGGGCCGATGGTAGCGGCTCGACAGGAACGCCGCCCACGCCGCCGCGCCGCCGTTCGCCATGCCGGTGGCCAGCATCACCGCCGGCACGCCTTGCCGCGCCAGGGCGTAATGATCCGATCGCACGAACACCGCCTGCTCCGGCATGGGATCCGGTGACAACGTCACTCCCATGGAGGCGGCGGCCTGCCGCAGCACCGGCTCCAGGGTCGAATGCCCGGCGCCGTAGGCGACGACGTCGGTGAAGTCGTAAAGCAGCATCGGCATGTCGAGATCGATGGCGGCTGAGATCTGCGCCATCGGCACCGTGGGATGGTTCGCGAAATACCTGGCGCCGAGCAGTCCTTTCTCCTCAGCGGTGTTGGCCAGCAGCAGGATCGATCGCCGTGGCCGATCCGGTTCGGCCATGAGCGCGCGCGCCACCTCGAGCAGGGTGGCGACGCCGGCGGCATTGTCGAGCGTGCCGTTGTTGATGCGGTCTCCGGCGCCGCGGGAGTCCACGCCGATGTGATCCGCATGGGCCATCAGGGCAACGAACTCGTGCTTGAGATCGGGATCGGCGCCCTCGACGATGCCAATCACCTCCGGGCTGGAGAAGCGGCGGGCCGTGGTGGACACGTGAATCGCGGCGCGGGCGGCGAGCGGCAGGCCGCGCGGCCGTCCTCCCGGCCGATCGGCCTCATCGAGGATCTGGTCGAGTGCGCGCGGCGCGCCGTCGAAGATCGATGCCGCGGCGCGAGGATCGATATACAGGGAAGCCTGCAGGCCGCTGGCGGGATCGATCGGCGTTCCATCCTGCTGCAGCCAGGTTGTCTGTGGCCTTGCGGCACGCGCGATCAGGGTCTGCCAGGGAAAAGCCCTGGCCATCGTGCGATTCGGCACGCCGATGAGCGCGATGGCGCCGTGCGCGGCGGCGACGCGGCGCTGCTCGCTCTGCAGGTAGGCGCCGATCTCGCTGTCCATGCCGAGGGGCGAGCCCCACAGGACCACGGCGATCTTGCCGCGCACGTCGAGCCCCTGGTAGTCGTCGTAGCCCAGCGCCTCGTCGTCCATGCCGTAGCCGGCGAAGACCATCGGCGCGGCCAGGTTGACGGTGCCCCCGCCGACAAGGCCGGAGATCGTGACTTCGACGCCGTGCCTGAGCGTGCGCCGGCCGTGCGGCAGCGTCAGCACGAGAGTCGGCGTCACACCGGTGGCCGACGACTCGAGCAGCGGCACCGCCTGGAAATAGCTGCCGGCGGGGCCGCCCGGCCTGACGCCGAGGATCGCGAACTGCGCGGCGACATAGCGCGCCGCGATCTCGTGTCCCCGTGTCCCGGCCTCGCGGCCCTCGAGGAGGTCGTCCGAGAGAAACGCCACGTCCGCTTTGATCCGCTCGCCGCTGAACTCAGGGGTCACCCGCGCGGGAGCGGGCAGGGCGGTCAGCAGGGCGGCGAGGGACAGGGCTGTCTTCATCATCACGCTGACGCTCCCGGGACAGAGACTTCCATCATTCCGCCCGCACGATTGCGCAACCGCTGAGCTTACGGTATCGTCGCTGCATCATGGTTTCCCCGCCGGACGGCACGCAGGTGCCGGACGGTCCGCAGCGGTGCCCGAAATGTGCCGAGGTCTCGGTCAAGGCCGCGACGCTGACGGACCGGTTCGTCTACCTTCGCTGCGCAGCCTGCGGTGAAGTCTGGGTCATCCCGGAGCGGCG
>JBDTOB010000587.1:0-2607 GCA_039933435.1 Acidobacteriota bacterium
CTGGCCATCGCCGGGCTCGTCTGGTTCGCCCCGGAGTCGATGGCCGGGCTGCGTCCGGGCTACGTGCTGGCGATTATCGTCTTTGGATTTCCATTGATGGTGCTGCTCGGGTTCGTGCTTCCGGTCGCGGCCATCGTTTCACTGTCACGCAGTCACCGGGAGGCCTACGCGAGCGGTGCGCTCCACATCAAGCGGGTGCTCGAGCTGGTGTTGATCAGCCAGGTGGGCGGGGGGGTGCTGGCCGTGGTCTTCGCCCCGGTGCTGACCGCGGTCGCGCCGGACAGCACCAGCCGGCTGCTCCTGACCGCTGCCATCTGGGCGCTCGGCATCCTCACCCCGCTGGCGTTCGCCGCCGCGGTCTGGAAGTACGACGTTCTGGCGGTCAGCCCCGACTGACGGATGCTGCCGGCGGCGCGCGGCGTACCGCGACCAGATAGAGAAGGGCGCCGGCGGCGAACGCGGTGGTGCCCGCGACCCATTGGATCGGCGTCGCCCCGACCAGAATCACCAGCGCGAAGACGATCGCCGCAAGCGGGACGAGCGGCCCCAGCGGAATCACGAACGCGGCCGGCTTGACCGTCGCCTGGAAGCGCGTCGCCCTCAGCCGCAGCGTCGAGGCGCAGGTCGCCACGTAGACGATCAGGCGGCTGATCGCGCTGGCCGCCGCCAGCGACTGGAAGGATCCTGACAGCGCCAGGACCAGCGCCACGCCCGCGGTCACCAGCACCGCGTTCGCGGGAGTCCGGTACTCCGGGTGGACGCGGCCAAAAAACCCCGGAAGGTCTCCCTGTTCGGCCAGCGCGAACAGGTTGCGCGAGCCCGACAGCGCCTGCCCCATGTTGTTGCCCGAGGTCGCCAGCACCGCCGCCACCGTGATCATCGCGCCGCCCGCCACTCCCAGGAACCGCGCCGCGGCGTCGGCCAGCGGCGTCGTCGAGCCGGCGACGTCAGGGAGCGTGCCGATCACCACGACCTGCGCCATCGTCGTCAGCAGGGTGACGACGACAATGGTCATGAGCAGAGCGAAGGGCACGTTGCGCCTGGGATCGCGGGTCTCGCCGGCGACCACCGGAATTACTTCGTAGCCACCGAAGGCGAAGATCAGCAGCAGACCGCTGGTCGAGACTTCGTGGCTGGTCAGCCCGCCGTGGGCCGCCAGCGCCGGCCAGTCGACGAAGAACACGCCGACGGCAATGAAGACGGCCAGGGGCATGAGCTTGCCGGCGGTCAGCAGGTTGACGACGAGACTGCTCTGACGGATACCGCGGACGTTGATGCCGGCGATGGCGGCGATGATGCCGGTGATGATGAGCGCGCGGGGAAGTCCGGTGGTGACGCGCGGCCAGTAGAAGCCGAGCGAGGAAACCAGCACGTTGATCACCGAGGCCCAGCTGGTCGCGCGCGTGAACCAGAGCATCCACCCGACCTCGAACGCAGCGAAGCGTCCGAAGGCCGCGCGGGTATAGAGGTAGGGGCCTCCGGTGCCGTCGAAGCGGCTCCCGACTTCCGCGAACGACAGGGCAATCAGCATCGAGGCCGCGCCGACCGCGGCAATCATCCACGGGCTCCAGGCGCCAGCCAGCGCCGCGAGCGCCGCGGGCAGGGCGAAGACCGCACTGCCGATGACTTGATTGACCCCGATGGCGGTGAGATCCCAGCGGCCGAGCTCACGCTTGAGCGACGGCGTCGGGACGAGTCCGGGAGGCGGCACCGCTGCCGTTTGTACCACATCCACCGACCGCGGATTTAACCCGGGCGGCCTGGGTGGGGTCTAACCCCTCAGCAACGTCGGCGGCGCAAGACACCGGCTGCCGGCACTTTTCCCACACTGTCGCAGGCGCGGCTCGCGGCCGCGGAGGTCCGTCGTGACACAGCGTGCCGGGCTCCGGTTCTTTCCTCTCGCCCTGCTGGTGATTGCCGTGTCCGGCGCGCCGCGGGCGGAGGCCCCGCGGGCGACGACCCAGCCGTCGGCGGTTCCCGAGAAGCCCGACACCGCGACCATCGTCCACGTGCTCAACCGGACGGGTTTCGGCCCCGCGCCTGGAGACCTCGAGCGCGTGCGTGCCCTCGGCCTGTCGCGCTACATCGATCAGCAGCTGCAGCCGTCGCGGATAGACGACGGCCGGATGGCGGCGCGGCTGGCTGACCTGACCACGCTGCCGATGAATGCGGCGGAGATGGCCGAGCGGTACTTCGTGCCGGCGGAGATGGAGCGCCGCAAGGCGGCAGCCGAGGCGGCGGCGGGCGGCGGATCTGCGGCGGAGATGGAGCCGCGAGAATCTGGCGCGCCGGCGGGCGACGCCGCCGGCGACGTCCGCGCGCCCCGCTCCCCCGCGCAGCGGACCGCGATGATGCGCGAGCGGGAGGTCCTCGGGGAGCTGGCGCAGCAGAAGATCCTGCGCGCGGTCTACAGCAACCGTCAGCTCGAGGAAGTGATGGTGGACTTCTGGTTCAACCACTTCAATGTCTTCGCCGGCAAAGGGGCGGTGCGGATCTACCTGACGGAGTACGAGCGCGACGCCATCCGGCCTCATGTGCTCGGAAAGTTCCGCGACCTGCTGGGGGCGACGGCGTCGAGCCCGGCGATGCTGTTCTATCTCGACAACT
>JBDTOB010000588.1:0-2596 GCA_039933435.1 Acidobacteriota bacterium
TCGCGTCGGCCGTGAGCACGCCGAGGATCGCGATCAAGAGCAGCCGACGCACGTGTTCCATCGTATATCAGCGGCGCCCCGCTTGAGGTCGAGCCGGCTCTCGCATCTGGTTGATCAGAGAAGCAGCGAAGGGGCCCGTTCTTGATAGAGGCGCCGCAACATTCATGGACACCTCAACGGTAGCCGAACAACGGCGGGAACACGACAACCACCACTGCCGCCCATAGTGCGTACGCCGGCAGATAGGCAATCTGCCATCGTTCCAGGGCGGCAAACGAGCCGCGGTGACGGATGAAGCGCGCATAGAGCCACGCCGTCCACGCCAGGTTGACGAGCAGGATGAGATTCTCGCCAAGCGCCGCCACTCGGTTGGGAGTGAAGCCGAACTCGGAGATGCGGGCGGCGATCGCCGCGAGCGCCACGCCATCGACGACGAGCGCGCTGACCACGAGCAGCAATTGCAGGCCGTCGAAGAAGTCGGGCGGTGCCTCCGGATCGCGCGCGGAGGCGGCGTAGAGCACCAGCCCGACGACGACTGCCAGCAGTAGATCGAAGCCGATCAGTACCTGCCGCCTCACGTTGACAGGGCTGCCCGTCCACGCCATCGTCACCAGAAACGCCAGTAACAGAATCGTGAACAGCGGCGTGAACAGCCTGGTCAGCACCGGCGCCATGTTCTCGATGACGCTTTGCTTCGCTTCCACGAGCCAGGATCCGATGATGACGGCTCCCGCCGCCCCGCACGGGATCAGCCAGCCCCCGACGAACCACGAAGGATTCATATCGATGGCGGAGAACATCATGAAGGTGAAGGCGGTGACGACTCCTCCGCCCAGCGCGATGAGCACGTAGTAGATGAAGAGCTCGCCGGAGAACCGCACGAAATCCATGCGCCGGTCTGAGAGGAACCAGCGGCCTCCGACGTATGCGACGCCGACGGCCATCAGCCACAACGCGATTGGCATGTGCAGAGCGGTCAGCACCTGAGTGGCGCTGCCCACCGGGGAGTTGTCGAGCCGCGCTGGGTTGTGGAAGGGATACACGTTGGCGAACAGAGCCGCGGCCGCGAACGGCAGCGCCAGCCAGAGGCCGGTGGCCACGCCCGCCCCGCGCTTCCACAGGAAGTAGATCGTCAGCAGTGGCAGAACGAACAGACTGGCGTTCCGGAAGTAGAAAGACGGGACTTCCTCATCAGGGCTGAGCGGAAAACCGAACAGCGCCGGAATCTTGACGGCCAAGCCGGCGGCGACGGCCAGGATCAAGACGAGGAAGATTTCGGTGCGTGAGGTCTTCGCCGGCGTGTCAGCATCGGGCGCCATGACCAGTTGCTTCCACAGCCGCTCCGAGTGCGCGCGCGCGAACTCGCGTGACAGCGCATCGAGGCTGCCCATGCGCTTGACCGCGACGAGGAACGCCTCATCCCCGGTGAGGCCGGCCTCGGTCAGCGCCGCCAGCTGATCGCGCAGATGCTCCTCGAGCTCGTCCACGTCGGGACCATGAACGGCCTGTCGACGGCGCAGGTACGCCCGCCACTGCGCGATCTGTTCCTCGAGTGGTTGATCGGCAACGGTCGTCATGCTGTGCACGCCTCCATCCAGATGCCCCGCAGGGTACCGTCCACGGCCTTCCACTGTTGCCGCTGGGCGGCGAGCTCCGCCCGGCCCTCTTTCGTAATCCGGTAGTACTTGCGCTTGCGGCCGTTCTCGGAAGTGGACCACTTGGCGGCGACATGACCCTGGCGCTCGAGCCGGTGCAGCACGGGATAGAGCATGCCGTCGGTCCACTGCAGGTGCCCGCCAGACAACGCTGCCACCCGCTTGATGATGGCGTAGCCGTAACTGTCGCCTTCGGCAAGGATGGCCAGCACGAGCGGCGTGGCGGACGCAGCCACCAGGTCTTTACCCATGTCCATACGTAGGAGCGTTATACATTGTGGTGCTATGTATGTCAATACCTGGGATCATCTGACTTCGCGCTGAACGCCAACCGAACCTCGCGGAACCTCGCAGAACTGAGCCTCGCAGCACCGAACCCCGAAGAACCGAACCCTGCCGAACCAACCCGGTAGAACCCCGAAGAACCGAACCCCGCAGAACCCCGTAGAACCCCGCGGAACCCCGTGGAACCTGTGTGTGCGCTACATTAAGGAGCATGTGCAGATGGTTTGCGCGCGTAGCGGTTTCGATGGTGTTGGCGGCGGTGCTCCTGCAGCCGCGGCCGATGGTCGCCCAGGCGCAGCCGGTCGCGCCGGCGGCGCAGGCGGCGCTGACGGCCGGCGACAGGCTGCCGTTCGATTCCGCGGTCACCACGGGGCAGCTGTCGAACGGCCTCACCTACTACATCCGCCGCAACACCCGGCCGGAGAAGCGGGTCAACCTCCAGCTGGCGGTCAAGGCGGGATCGATCGATGAGACCGACGCCCAGCGCGGGCTCGCGCACTTCGTCGAGCACATGGCCTTCAACGGCAGCCGCCACTTCAAGCCCGGTGAACTGATCTCGACCTTCGAGGCCACCGGCGCCCGGCTCGGGCCCCACGTCAACGCCTACACCAGCTTCGACGAGACGGTCTACACCTTCACGCTGCCGACCGACAAGG
>JBDTOB010000589.1:0-2586 GCA_039933435.1 Acidobacteriota bacterium
GCAGCTGGCGACGCTGCTCGCCTTCGGGGTGATGCAGGTGGGCTACTCGCTGGCGCTGTTCCAGCTCTCGGCGCTCGTCAGCGTGTTCCTGGGATACCGCTACTTCCACGAGCGCCACACCCGGCGGCGTCTGCTCGGCGCGGCCATCATGGTGGCGGGCGCGGCCCTGATCGTCACCCTCGGTCACCGCTAGTCCATTCGACCCTCACGGCCCGGTGCGGTGGGCTGATTCAGGAGTCTCGCGGACACGCGCTGCTCGCGCGGGTCGTCGATCGCCCTGGCGGCCGGGCCGCAGGTTTGCAGGATGGATTTACAGAGGAGCCCGTACTATGCCAGACACGCCGCCCGAGCCGAAGACCGACAGCCTGCCGCCAGCCGCGCACCCACCCGTGCGGCCAGACGAACCCAAGCCGCTCGACGACGCACCGGTGCCGCCGCTGACCGAGCCGAACGAAACCAAGGGTGGGTAGGGCGCGAGATCAGCCCATGCCGGCGAGCGGGGTCGCGGCCGCGAGCTTCTCGCTGATGAGGCCGAGCAGGGCCGCCGCGGCGACCGGCTTGACGAGATACTCGGCGCCGAAAGCACGGGCCTCAGCCTGCAAAACCGAGTCGTCGAAGCCGCTGACGATGATCGAGGGGATGCGTTCGCGGCCGGTAGCGATCAGCTGGAGACCGTTGAAGGCGCCGAGCCTGACGTCGGCAATGAGCAGGTCGGGCGTCTGCTCCCGGAGCGCCCGGCGGCCTTCCTCGAAAGTACTGGCGACGAGCACCTGATGACCGCCATGCTCGAGCAAATCCTTCGTCACCGCCAGGTACCCGAGGTCGTCGTCTACAACCAGAATGCGGGCGGCCATGCGCCGATTCCTGCAATCTTGGCGCCACGCCCGGCTTTCAAAAATCAAGCGAAACGTGTCTGGCCCTCGCCGATTCGTCCAGGAAGCCTGGAACTTTGGCCAATTTTCAAGGACTATTGTCCTTAAAATCGCGTCAATTTTTCCCACCTTCCGGCGTCTTCATCGAACCTCCGCGTGCGCTCCCCGGTCTAATAAGCATCATGTCGCGAATACTTCGTGGTTTGTCCAGCAGGGTGCTGCCCTGCGGCTGCCTGCTGGGGTTGTACGAGACCTACGACGGAGAGGTCATTGAACTAATCGACGCCCCGGGAGCGTCGTGTTCCGTTGCGGGACACGCCGTGGGGTCCGTCCTTCCGGCCCAGGGGCCGCCGACGCCCGCGTCCAGCGCGGACGGGATGAACTAACCCGGCGCCCTGCTATCATCGAGGCTGATGGGGCTGCTGCGGTCGCTTTTTCCCAGGTGGAAGATGGTCACAGGCGCGCACGACGTCCGCAGCCCGGAGCCGCGCCCGATCTGCCATGGGTGCTCGTCGGACCGCGTCGAGATGGTGCTGCCCGCCAGCCCTGAAGTGCTCAGTTACCGCTGCAGCAACTGCCAGCGTCAATGGTCGGTCCGAGTCAGCGGACGCGTCAACCGGTCGTAGGGTGGATCTAGGCCTGGCCGGCGGGCCGCATCGCGCGGCGCATCTGCACGAGCAGCGTTTCGGGATCGATCGGCTTTTCCAGCACGACGTCACAGGCGTTCCTGAAGTCGGCCACGGAGGGATGGGTGCGCCCCTGCGCGGTGACGCCGATCACCGTCAGTCCGCTGGTCCGCGGGTCCTCGCGGAGTTTCCGCACGGCGCTCAGCCCATCCATAACAGGCATGCTCAGATCCATCAGCACCAGGCGGGGCTGTTCGCTGAGGGCGACCTCCGTCGCGACTCTGCCGTCGGCCGCCTCGGTGACCTCGAAGCCCCACATGTTCAGCCAGAGCCGCCACATCGTTCGCAGATCGGCGTAGTCGTCCACGACCAGCACACGCTGGGGGCGCGGTTCGAGACGACGGTCGGAGTTCTGCACATGGATCGAGCTTGCAAACCGCAAGACGTCAGCCGCACGGCACCGAAATAGGCGCATTTCCAGGCATTTCCGCCGAGGGGCTGGCCGTCCCTGCACCACCGGCCGGCCTGTCTGCCACTCCTGGCGATTGCGCTACCCTCGATCGTGCCGGCAGGGTCCGACTCGCGATAAGCTCCCGGCACCATGCCCCCAGTCGATACCCTCCCGCTCCTGCTCATCGCCACAGCCGGCGTCGCCCTGGTCATCCTGCTGGTCACCTGGGCCCGGCTCCCGGCGTTTGCCGCGCTGACGGTCGCGTCGATCGCCGTGGGAGCGGCCGCGCGAATACCGCTGGCGGAGATTCCGAAGGCCTACCAGGCGGGCATCGGCGACACGCTCGGCTTCGTCGCCATGGTGATCGCGCTCGGGACAGTGATGGGCAAGCTCCTCGCCGAATGCGGCGGCGCCGTCATCGTCTCGAACGCCCTGGTACGCGCGCTCGGCGAGCGCCAGGTGGACTGGGCGATGATGCTGTCGGGCTTCATCATCGGCCTGCCGGTCTTCTTCCCTGTCGGACTCGTCCTGCTGGCGCCGGTGCTCTTCACCCTCACCCGCCGCACCGGCACACCGCTGCTGCGGGTAGCGATTCCGATGCTGGCCGGGCTCTCGACGACGCACGGGCTGATCCCGC
>JBDTOB010000590.1:0-2585 GCA_039933435.1 Acidobacteriota bacterium
GGTTCCGGGTTCCGGGTTCCGGGTTCCGGGTTCCGGGTTCCGGGTTCCAGGTTCCAGGGATGGAATCTCGGTATAGTCAGCGAAACTACGGCCCGTCGCGTTCCATGCTAAACGCCAATGCCTGAATTAACACGTACGGGAGCCCACCCGAGCGGTAGCGGCGCCGCCGGCCGGCCGCAGCCGTTCGCCTGGCTCATCCGCGCCGCCACCGACCTCCGCTCGGACGTGCGCTACGCCGTGCGGACCTGGATCCGCCAGCCAGGGTTCGTCCTGGTCGCGGTCATCTCGCTGGCCTGCGGCATCGGCCTGAATACCGCCGTCTTCAGCGTGATCAACGCCATTTTCCTGCAGGGCATCCGCGGTGTGCCTGGCGGCGATCGAATCGTCAGCCTCGGCGAGCGGGTCCCGTTTACGACCTTCCGCGACGTGCGGGAGTCGATCACGACGCTGAACGGCCTCGCGGCCTGGCAGCCGGTCGCCGTCGACCTTCGCGTCCGCGACGCGATCGTTCGCGGCGCCGTGCCGGCGGTGTCCGACGGCTACTTCGCGACGCTCGGTGTACTTCCGCTGCGGGGCCGCTTCTTCGCGGTGAGCAATGACCGGGTGCCGCGACCCACCGCCGAAGTGGTGCTGGATTACGAGTTCTGGATCCAGCAGCTCGCCGGTGATCCGGCGGTGATCGGCGAATCGATCCTCGTCAACCGGGTGCCCGCCACCATCGTCGGCATCGCCCCGCGCGAGTTCCACGGCTTCGGCCCTCAGCGGCCGCCGCTGTGGATTCCGATCGGGATGCTGCCCGCTGTCCGCGGCGTCGCGGCACGGTGGGACGACCCCGCCGAGTCCGGATGGCGGATGTTCGGACGTCTCGACACGCACGGCTCGGTGGGACAGATCAACGCGGAGCTGAGGACGCTGGCCGCGCGAACACCACTGGCCTTTCCGAACGGGCCGCTGACCGGATCGACTGGGGCGGAGGGCTGGACCGGGGCGGTGTCGGCCGAGAAACGGATCGAGTTCCTGCTCGTCGTGGTGATGCCGCTGGTGATTGCAGGGCTCATCCTGTGGATCGGCTGTTCGAATGTCGCCAACCTGCTGCTGGCCCGCGCCGCCTCCCGGCGCAAGGAAATCGCCATCCGCCTGGCGAACGGGGCCACCCGATCGCGCCTGGTGCGGCTGCTGCTGACCGAGAGCCTGCTGCTGGCCGTGGCGGGCGGCGCGCTCGGGATACTGATCGCCGTCTGGACGCTGGACCTGGTGTGGCTGACGCTCCCCGATGCCCCGCAGCTCGCGATTGACCTCGACACCCACGTGCTGATCTACACCGGCGCCGTCGCCATCGCCGCCACGCTGCTGTTCGGCCTGATCCCGGCCCTGCACGCCACGCGCGTGGACGTGGCGCCGCTCCTCAAGGGCGCGGCGGCGACGCCGCACGCCGACGTCCGGCGCGGTGCCCGGGTGCGCCGGTTCTTCCTGGTCACGCAGTTCGCCTCGTCGATGGCACTGCTGGTCGTCGCCGGCACGTTCGTCCGGGCGATCGTTGCGACCCACGGCGGCGACAAGTCGATGCCGGTCGACCACCTGACGATCGCATACAACGAGACCGTGGCGACCTCGGCGTCGGCCCGGGCCGCGCACTGGCGTACCGTGCGCGAGCAATTGCAGAGACTTCCCGACGTGACGGACGTGACGCTTATTGAACCGTCCGGCCCCAGGCGCTCCGCGCTGGTGCCGGCCGGCGCCGATCCGGCGGCGGCACAGCTGCAGGCGGACGTGCAAAACGTCGACTCGGAGTTCTTCCGGGCTTCGGGAACCGTCGTCGTCGCCGGACGGACGGACCTCCAGGCCTCGGCGGCCGGCGACAGTGCGCGCGGCGTTGCGGAGCCGGCGGTCATCAACGAACGTGCGGCGAGCCGGTTCTGGGGCAGCACCGGTGTCCTTGGCCGGCGCTTCGCGCTTGGCGACGCACCGCTCCTGGAGGTCGTCGGGATCGTCCGCGACGACGAGGTCGAGTCGCGCGTGTTTCGGGCGCTCCGGGACGGGGATCTGACCAACGCCAACGTCATCATCCGGAGCACGCGGCCGGCGGACCGCATGGTCGAGCCCGTTCGAGCGCTGCTGGCGTCGCTCGATCGGGATGCAACGTTCGTGCGGGTGACGACACTGCGGGATGCGCAGACGGGATCGCTGGCGCGGATCATGCGGCTGGCGGTGATCATCGCCGGGATCGTACTGGCGCTCGCGACCGTCGGCCTCTACGGCTCGATCTCGTTCGTGACGTCGCAGCGGACCCGCGAGATCGCGATCCGGATAGCGGTCGGCGCGCCCGGGCCCGCGGTGCTGAGGCTGGTCGCCCGCGAGGGCCTGCTGGTGGTGTCGATCGGATCCCTTCTCGGCCTGTCGCTGATCGCGGTCGCGTTCCGCTTCATGTCGGGCATGATCTTCGCGACCTGGACCCTCGATCCCCTCACCATCGCCGTCGTGCTCGCCACGTTCTCGCTGGCCACTCTCGGCGCCTGCTACCTTCCCGGCCGCCGCGCCATGCGACTCGACCCGATGCACGTGCTCCGGGCGGAGTGACAGGCGGC
>JBDTOB010000591.1:0-2584 GCA_039933435.1 Acidobacteriota bacterium
GCGTCGAAGGACCGGGCGATCATGCCTCCGTCCTTCGTCATCACGTTCAGCGCGCTGCTGCTCTGTGGGCCTGAAGCGGCGCTGCTTGTCGCCGCGGCGGGAGCGCTGACGCCGCGCCTGCGTTCCTCGGGCCCGCCACCGTCGCCAGCCCGCCTGCTTCTGGAAACCGGCGTCCTGCTGGTGGCGGCGGCAGCCGCCGGGCTCGTCCACCGGGCGCTCGGCGGCACCACCGGCAGCTTCGCCTGGCCGTGGCAGGGAGGGCCGATCGTCGCGGCGGTCTTCGCGTATCTGCTCGCGGAGGTCGCGCTCGTGGAGCTCGCCGTGCCGCTGGTCAGGCGGCGGCCCCTCAACCGGGCGTGGTGGAAGGCGCTGCTCCGAGGCGGCCCGCTCTACCTGGTCGGCGCCAGCGTCGCGGTCGGGCTGGTGGAGCTCATCGCCTATCGAGCCGCGGGGATTGTTCCGGTCGCGGCTTTGTCGCTGGGCTGCGCCTACCGGATGTACGCCGATTACTCCCGCCGCCTCGAAGAGGATCAGTGCCGCCATGAGATCCTCGAGGCGCTCGACCAGGGCATCTGCGTGATCGACCAGGACGGCCGGATCGAGCGCTGGGACGACGCGCTCGCCCGTCTCCTCAGCTGCCCGCGCGACCGCGCGCTCGGGCGGCCGTTGATTGCGGCGGTCCCGGCGCTCGGCGACACCGATCTGCCGCGCGCGATCAAACAGGTCCTGGCCGACCACACCGCCAGGACCGTCGCCGCCATCCGCCTGCTGACCGCAACCGAGTCCCGCATCCTGCAGGTGAAGATCGTGCCGGTCGCCGACGGCCTGTCGCTGGTCTGGCACGACGTCACCGAGCGCATGCACGCCGAGCAGGAGCTGCGGCGGACGGGGGAGCGGCTGGCGCTCGCGGCCGAAGGGGCCAACGACGGCCTGTGGCAGTGGGATATCCGCACCCGCGAGTTCTACGTCTCCACCCGCTGGTGGGAGATGATGGGCCTGCCGCCGAGCTCCGGCCCCTCCAGCCCCGAGGCCTGGTTCGAGCGCGTCCATCCAGACGACGTCGCCGATCTCAGGCAGACCATCGAGGCCCACCTCTCGGGCCAGTCGGCGGTCTTTCAGCACCAGCACCGCATCCGCCACGAGGACGGCACCTACCGCCGCTTTCTCTGCCGCGGGCTGGCGTCGAAGGGACGAGGCGCGCGCCGCGACCGCATCGCCGGCTCGCTGACCGACACCACCGAGCACACCATCGCCCAGGAACGGCTCCGCAACGTCGGCGTCGTCGATTCGCTGACCGGCCTCTTCAACCGCGAAGTCTTCGTGGAGGGCCTGGGGCGCCGGCTGGACGACGTCAAGGCCAACCGCCTGTCGAGCGGGTTCGCGGTGCTCTATCTCGATCTCGATCGCTTCAAAGTCGTCAACGACAGCCTCGGCCACCTGGTCGGCGACGAGCTGCTGGTCGCGGTGTCGCGCCGGCTCGAGGCCTGCCTGCGCCCGGGGGACGCGCTGGCGCGGCTGGGCGGCGACGAGTTTGCCATCCTCCTGAACGGCCTCGTCGACGACTCGCAGGCCAACGCCATTGCCTTCCGGATCCAGGAATCGCTGAGCGCGTCGTTCTCGGTCGTCGGGCGTGAAGTGTTCACCTCCGCCAGCATCGGCATCGCCTTCGGTCCCGCCCATTACGCCAACCCGGACGAGATCATGCGCGACGCCGACACCGCGATGTACCACGCCAAGTCGCGCGGCAAGGCGCGGCACGAAGTCTACGACGAGGTCATGCACGCCCGCGTGCGCGACCGCCTCAGCCTCGAGACCGACCTCCGCCGGGCGGTCACCGCGCACGACTTCGAGGTCCACTACCAGCCGATCGTGGCGCTGACCACCGGGATGTGCATCGGCTTCGAGTCGCTGGTCCGCTGGAAGCGCAACGGCGAGCCGGTCTCGCCGGTGACGTTCATTCCGATCTGCGAGGAGCTCGGGCTGATCGCGCCGCTGGGCACGTGGGTGATGCAGCAGGCCTGCCAGGCGTTCGCCGACTGGCAGCGGCGGTTTCCGGAGGCCGGGCTGGACTGCATCACCGTCAACGTCTCGAGCCGGCAGCTGATGCAGCAGAACTTCCTGCGGCTCGTCAAGGAGACGGTCCAGGCGTCCGGGTTGAAGACCGCCGACCTGCGCGTCGAGATCACCGAGACCGCCCTGATGGACAGTCCGAGCGAGGCTGCGGAAGTGCTCCGCGGCCTGCGCGATTATGGCGTGCGGGTCTATCTGGACGACTTCGGGACCGGCTTTTCGTCGCTCAGCCACCTCCACAAGCTGCCGGTCGACGCGCTCAAGATCGACCGCTCCTTCGTCAACAGCCTGCTCGTTCCCAATCGCCCCGCGATCGTCGAAAGCATTCTGGCGCTGGCACGGACGCTCAAGACCAGCGTCGTCGCCGAAGGGATCGAGACCGTCGAGCAGGCGCGCGAGCTGGAGCGGCTCGGCTGTACCCACGCGCAGGGCTTCCTGTTCTCGCGCCCGGTGTCGGCCGCCGCGGTCGAGCAACTGCTGATCGCCAATCGTCCGCTCGGCCCCAAGGGGGAAG
>JBDTOB010000592.1:0-2584 GCA_039933435.1 Acidobacteriota bacterium
TGTTCCAGTGGACCGCCTCGAGCACCCGGACGATGTGGGTGCGCTCGGCGTCGGCCAGGGAAGGCAGCCGTTGGCGGGAGGAGTCCGCCGGCGTCTCGCTGGCGTGCAGGAACTCGACGTCCGTGCCGCGGATGACGCGGCCCGGCGAGGACAGCGCGGCGCGCGCGACCGTGCTCTCGAGCTCACGGATGTTGCCGGGCCAGTGGTACTGCAGCAGCAGGTCGGTGGCTTCCTTCGCGAAGCTCTTGCCATCGAGCGGCAGGCCGTTGGCCGCGCAGTAGCGCGCCAGGAAGCGCTGCGCCAGCACCGGGATGTCGGTGGCGCGTTCCCGCAGCGAAGGCAGGCGGATCGAGAAGGCGTTGACGCGGTAATAGAGGTCCTCGCGGAAGCGGGAGTCGCGCACGAACTGGTCGAGCGGCCGGTTGGTCGCGGAAATGAGGCGGAAGTTGACGTCGATCGGGTCGTTGCCGCCGAGCCGCTCGAAGCGCTTCTCCTCGAGCGCGCGCAGCAGCTTGGCCTGGCCGATGAGCGCCAGGTCGCCGATCTCGTCCAGGAACAGGGTGCCGTTGTTCGCCAGCTCGAGCCGGCCCGGCTTGCGATCGTGGGCGCCGGTGAACGCCCCCTTTTCGTAGCCGAAGAGCTCCGACTCGAACAGCGTGTCGGGCAGCGCCGCGCAGTTGACCCCCTGGAACTTGTTGGTGCCGCGGCGGCTGAGCTCGTGGATCATCTTCGCCACGACTTCCTTGCCCGAGCCGGTCGGGCCGAGGATCAGCACCGAGATGTCGGACTTCGCCGCAGTCCGGATCCATTCGAACACCACCAGCATCTTCTCGTCGCGGCCGATCATCTCGCGGAAGCGCTGCACCGACGGCGACCGGTCCTCGTGGCTGACCGTCGCCCGCCGCTCCAGGAACTCGTCGAGCAGCTCGCGCAGCGGGTCCGCCGCCGGCGGCTGCTGCGCGTAGCGGGGCGTGCCCGATCCCGGGATCTTCCGCGCCACCCCGAACGTCACCAGCTCGCGCAGACAGTTCTCGATGTCGAGCCGCATGCGCCCGAAGGTCTGCATCAGCGCCTCGACTTCGAACGACTCGTCGGCCCGCGCGCAGAGGAAGCGCAGCAGCCCGGCGCGCAGCGGCGACTGCACCAGCGCGTGGAAGCGCGTCTCCAGCTCGCCCGGCTCCGTCCGCCGCGTCGCCCCGGCGCCGTCGGAGGTCATGATCGGCGCGGCTCCTCGTCCCGCGCCGCGCCGCCGCGGCGGTAATAGTCCGACTGGAACTGTTCGATGAGCTTCTTCATTTCGATTGCATCCGCTTTCCTGTGTCCGTGGCACAGCACGGGACTGGCGCCGCCCGAGCTCTCGATCATGACGTCGGCAAAGAACAGGTTGCGGTCCACCGCCACCGAGGCGATGTGGGCGATGTGCATCGACTGTTCACGGCCGCCGACCCATTCCGGAGTGTAGTGGACGACGCTGGTGCCGGTGACCGCTACCTGCGTCGGGAACAGCAGGTTGCCACGGCTCAGGCGGCTGGCGCGGAAGACGTGCGGTCCCGCCATCGGACGCCCCCGGTGCCAGAGGAACAGCAGCGCCAGCACCACCAGGACGAGCGCGGCACCAATCACCAGCGCCGCGCTGCCGGGATGGGCGATCGAATCAGGCATCATCAAATCCGGGGAATTCGCGGGAAAAGCGCGCTTACATTCGCTCCGGACCCGCGCCGCTGTCAAGGTATTTCGCCCGCTGGCGCTTCCGTCTGATGCTAATCTTAGCGGAGCCGTGCGGCTGGCGCCGGCATATCGCGCGAGGCCGCTGCCGGCCCCAACGCGGGAGGTCGTCAGTGCCCCACCGAGCGCCCGGGTCTCCGGGCCACAGCAAGTCGGATTACCTCGCGGGAAAAGCCATCACCTATTACCGGCCGACCGGCAGCGCCGACGTGCGCCAGCTGATCGACGGCGGCTTCCAGGCCTTCAACGCCGGGCGGCTGTCGGAGGCGTGCCACATCTTCGCCGACAAGATGCTCGCCCCGGAGCACGACACCACCATCGGACTGACCATCGCCGGCGCGCTCACCCCGGCCGGCCTCGGCGGCTGCGCCATCGAGCTCATCGATCGCGGCCTGGTCGACTTCATCATCAGCACCGGCGCCAACCTCTATCACGACCTGCACTACGCGCTGAACTTCACCCTGCACCGCGGCTCGCCGTTCCTGAACGACGTCGACCTCTACGAGCAGGGCATCATCCGCATCTACGACGTGCTGTTCCCGGCCACGGTGCTGCTCGAGACCGACACCTACATCCGCGACTTCCTCGTCCGCTCGAAGCTCTCCGGGCCCATCGCCAGCTCGGAATTCCACTACCGCCTCGGGCTCGACCTGCTCGATCGCCAGCCCGGCTGCGAGGAGTATTCGGTGGTCGCACGCGCCGCCCAGGCCGGGCTGCCGATCTACACCTCGTCGCCCGGCGACAGCTCGATCGGCATGAACATCGCCTACCACGAGCTGATCAACGGCTCCTCGCTGATGATCGATCCCAACCGCGACGTCAACGAGGTCTGCGCCATCATCCTCGCCGGCGAGAAGAA
>JBDTOB010000593.1:0-2583 GCA_039933435.1 Acidobacteriota bacterium
TCGGTGCTGGTCTGGCGCTACGTCAATCTCCTCAAGGCCGGCGTCGACCCGGGCCACATCCTGGCGATCACCTTCACGCGCAAGGCGGCGGCGGAGATGCGCGAACGCATCGTCCGCGAGCTCAAGGCCGCGGCGGCGCGCGGCGAGTTCGACAAGGGGCGCTGGCGCGAGATCCGCGAGCGGCTCGGGGAGATCGCGATCAGCACCATCGACGCCTTCAGCCTGTCGCTGCTGCGCGAGTTTCCGCTGGAGGCGGACCTCGATCCGGGGTTCGACATGGCGGACGAAACCGAGGTGCCGCGGCTCATCGACGCGTCGCTCGACCAGTCGCTGCGGATCTTCGCGGGACTGGCGCGCGAGGATGGCGACGTCGCGCTGGTGCTCGCCCAGTTGGGGGTGGCGAGAACGCGAGCCGGCCTGGCCTCGCTGCTCGAGCGCCGCCTGGTGGCATGGGACGCCCTCAACCGGTTTCTGGCGAAAGGGCCTCGCGATCTCACCGCGGAGGTCGTCTGCCGGCGGGCCGCGACCGCGCTGCAGGATGCGCTGCGCACCGTCCCTGGAGGTCTTGCCCGGTTCCTGGCCGACGGCCCGGTCGGGCACCCGCGCTATCAGCTGTTCGCCCGCGATCTGCAGCGGCTGCCGGAGATCGAACGCGCCGGGGAGGCCGCCGTCCGCGCCCTGATCGATCGGGTGGCGGCGCACTTCCTCACGCAGGAGGGCAAGCCGCGGCGGAACGGCGCGATCTTCCCCTACAACACCGCCCGCGATTATCCAGACGCGGAGGCGTCGCGCCGGCACCGGGGCGCGGTCTTCCAGATCGCGCCGCAGATCGAGCGCGTCGTCTCGGCGTTCGCCCGCGACCTCAACGTCGTCCTTGCCCGCGGCATCAAGCGGATGTTCGCCATCGCGCTCGAACAGTACCGCCAGGCGCTCGACGAGCGGTCGGTGCTGGACTTTTCCGACGTGCTGCAGCGGGCGCTCGACCTGCTGCGGCGGATGGACGAGTTCTCGCAGAGCCGGTTCCGGCTCGAGTCGAGGTTTCACCACGTCCTGGTGGACGAGTTCCAGGACACCAGCCGGGCCCAGTGGGAGCTGGTGTCGCTGCTGATCCAGTCGTGGGGAGAGGGGCTCGGGCTGGCGACCCAGCCGTCGATCTTCATCGTCGGCGACCGCAAGCAGTCGATCTACCGCTTCCGGGACGCGGAGGTGGCGGTGCTGCAGCAGGCGGGCCGCTACATCGAAGGGCTGCGTCCCGGCGGCGATCCCCGCCGGGCGATCAGCCGCAGCTTCCGGGCGCTGCCGGAACTGCTCGATTTCGTCAACGAGCTGTTCTCCGAGATGTCCCAGAGCGGCGGACGGCCGGACGACTTCACGTATGTGGAGACCGACCGCTTTCCGACCGACGGCGCCCGGGACACGGCGCGAGGCCCGGTGCTCGGGGTCGCCGCCGCCGACGACATTCCGGCCTGCGCCGCGGCGGTGGCGAGTGAAATCGAACGGGTGCTGCGGGAGGAGACGATTCGCGACCGCAAGACCGGCGTGCCGCGCGAGGCCCGCCCGGGGGACATCGCGATTTTATTCAGGTCGCGCGCCAGCCACCGCGAGTTCGAGCACGAGCTCGAGGTGCGCGGCATTCCGTCGTACGTTTACAAGGGACTGGGATTTTTCGACGCCGACGAGATCAAGGATGTGTCGGCGCTGCTGCGGTATCTCGCGGATCCGACCTCCGACCTGAAGGCCGCGGCGTTACTCCGATCGCGCTTCGTCCGCCTGTCGGACCCGGGCATGGCGCGCCTGGGCCGGGAGATGGCGGCGGCGTTGTCTGGCGACGAGCCGCCCGCGGCCGGTCTCGGCGACGAGGACCGCCGCGTGCTCGAATTCGTGCGCGGCCGCGTCCGCGCCTGGCTGGCGCTGGCCGACCGCGTCCCCCCTGCCGATTTGATCGAGGCGCTGCTGGCCTCGACGGCGTACGCCTACGAACTGCGGGGCGGACGCCGGCAGCAGGCCTGGGAGAATCTGAAGAAGATGCGCGGCCTGATCCGCCGCATCCAGAACCGCGGCTATGCGACGCTGGCGCGGATCGCGGATCACATCGACGCCATGACGGCGGGCGACGAGTCCAACGCCGTGATCGAGGCGCTCGACGCGGTCAACCTGATGACCGTCCACGCCTCGAAGGGACTCGAGTTTCCTGTCGTCTTCGTCGTCAACCTGGCCAAAGGGGCGAGCGGGCCGCCGCGCCCGGTCAGGGTCACGGCCGACGGCGAGGACGGGGAGCCGTCGGTGTCGATTGGCCCCTTCGTCTCGGCAACCGACGAGGCCGAGCGGGAGCGCGAGAAGCACGAGAGCCGCCGGCTGCTCTACGTGGCGCTGACGCGCGCGCGCGATCGGCTCTATCTCTCCTCGGCCCTCAAGAAAGGGGCGATGGTGCCTGGACGGGGAAGTCTCGGCGAAGTCCTGCCGGACTCGCTGCGCCAGCTCTTCGGCCGTGCGGTGACGGCGTTCGAGGCCTGCGACGCCGTTGCCTGGGCGGGCCCTTCCGGCCGCCCCTTCGAGTGGCGGATCTGCCGCATCCCCGACACC
>JBDTOB010000594.1:0-2583 GCA_039933435.1 Acidobacteriota bacterium
TCCTGTTCGGTGGCCTGCGGGTGGGGGTGACGCTCGCCGTCATCGGCGCCGTCGTCGCCGAATGGGCGGGCGCCAGCAGTGGCCTCGGCGTCCTCATCAACATCGCCAACCAGGGGCTCTTCGACACTCCGCTCATGTTCGTCGCGCTTGCGACGCTGGCCGTCATCGGCATCACCCTGCACGGGCTGGTGGTGATCGCCGAGCGACGGCTGGTCCAGACCTAGGAAAGGAAGACCGATGCGTCCACGCCAATTCACCACCGCGCTATGCGTCGTTGGCCTGCTGGCAGCCTGCAATACAACCCAACCCTCGCCGTCGATTCAGCTCCGGCCGATCACGCTGCTGCTCGGCTTCCAGCCCGACGTCCAGTTCGCGCCGTTCTACTACGCCCAGCAGCATGGCGAATACGCGGCTGCGGGGCTCGACGTGACGATCGAATACAAGGGCGACGCGGACCTTGTCAGGCTGGTGGGCGATGGGCAGGCTGAATTCGGCGTGACTGACGCGACCGACGTGATGATCTCCCGCACCGCGGGGATTCCCATCAAGTACGTCGCGACCCTGTACCGGCAATTTCCCGTAGCCCTCATCGGTCCGAAGGGAACCGTGCCCGCGGAGCCAGCCGAGCTCGCCGGAAGGCGCATCGGGACGCCGGGCCGTTACGGGTCGTCGTGGCATGCATTGCTGGCGCTCCTCGACGCCGGCGGGCTGACCGCGGAGGACGTGACCATCCGGGAGTACCCACAGTTCAACCAGGTGGATGGGCTTCTGAACGGGGACGTGGACTTCATCACCGGCTTCCGGAATAACGAGCCTCTGCGGCTCGCCGCCCGGGGCATGGAGACCGACCTGCTGACGGTCGAGCAGTTCGCGCCGCTGCCTGGTCCCGGGCTGGTGGTCGGGGACGGGCTGCTGGCCGCGGATCCCACGCTGGTCCAGGACTTTGTGAACGCCACGGTCATGGCTCTGGCTCCGATCGCCGCCGATCCGCAGCTCGGGGTCGACGCCGCCGTGGTTGCCGTCCCGTCGATCGCCTCGGATACGGCCACGGCGTTGAAGGTGATGACCGCGACGGTTCCGTTGTGGACGCTTGCCGAAGGCGGCATCTCGCCCCTCTTCGACGAGGAGGCGTGGACCAAGGGCTACGCGACGATGCAGCGGCTCGGGTTCATCGATGGCTCTGTGCCGCTCGCGGAGATGGTCGCCACTGGTCCGTTCGACGAACCGTCAACGTCTCCGGTGACCTCGCCAGCAACGTAGCCCTCGACCTCCCCCTGACAGATCAGCGCTCTGGTTGGCTCGGCTGCGGAGCGCGGTCGGGGAGGGCGTATCGGTCCAGGGCCGGCTCATCGTGCGACTCGGCGCGCTCGGCGGCCTCGACCGTCTGCTCCAGCAGCATCATGGTGGTCACCGGGCCGACCCCGCCGGGGACCGGGGTGATGGCGGTGACCACGGGTCGCACGGCGGCGAAGTCCACGTCGCCCACGATCCCGGCGGCCGTGGTGTTGATGCCGCAGTCGATCACCACCGCCGAGCGGTTGACCATGTCGGCACGCACCAGGCCGGGGACGCCGGCCGCGACCACCAGGATCTCGGCGCGTCGTGTTTCGCGGGCCAGGTTGCGGGTGCGGCGATGGCAGATCACCACCGTGGCGTCGGCCGCCACGAGGAGGGAGGCGGCCGGCCGCCCGACGACCGCGGAGCGCCCGATCACCACCGCGCGGCGGCCGGCGATCGGCACCTGGTAGCTGCGCAGGATGGCCATCACCGCCAGGGCGGTGGCCGGGACGAAGGTGCGCTCGCCACGGGCGATGCGACCGGCGTTCAGCGGCGTGGCGCCATCGACGTCCTTGGCCGGATCGATCAGGGCCACGACGTCGTTGACGTCCAGGTGGGCCGGTAGCGGTTGCGCGACCACGATGCCAGCCACGCTCGGGTCGCGGTTGAGGGCGCCGATCCGGGCGGCGAGGTCAGAGAGCGCCACGCCCTCGGGCGGGTCGATCTCGATCGCTTCGACGCCCACGCTTCGCGCGGCGCGCCAGACGCTGTTGGCATACACGGCCGACGGCCCGCGCGCATCGAAGCGGATGATCGCCAGGCGCGGCGTGGCTCCTGTCCGCTCGTGCAGGTCGGCGATCCGGTCGGAGAGGTCCCGCCACAGGCGGGACGCCACGGCGCGGCCGTCGAGGATGCGGCCGCTCACGACAACACCAGCCGCGCGTCGACGGCTCGCACGGCTGCCGTTTCACGCTCGCTGGCCAGCGCCTCGAGCCTGGTGATCTCGTCCGGTGCCGAGAGGCGCAGCGGCTCGTCGGCGGGCAGGTAGGGGAGGTTGATGCGGACGTTCAGCAGGGCTCCGCGCAGCGCGGCGGCCGCGACCTGGGCGGCGACGCCTGCGTCGCTGACGGCATTGCGGTTGCCGATCGGGGCGATCCGCTCGGCCAGCTCGAGCACCTCGGCGGCCACCGCCGCCGTCCGCAGCGGCACGCGGGCCGCGTCGATCATGGCGGTGCGGAGGGCAGCGGCTCGGGCTTCGAGCTCGGCCGGTGACTCCTTGGGCATCCGACGGGCGCGGACGACCGA
>JBDTOB010000595.1:0-2581 GCA_039933435.1 Acidobacteriota bacterium
CCGGCAGGCGTCCACAATCTGGCTCGCGGCGCGTTCGACCGCCGTTGAAAGCCACGGCAGCGAATCAGCCACCAGGAACCACGCGTACTCCGATTCGTGCTGCCCCGTGACGCCGACCTTCACCGGCGAGCCGGTCCGCATCAGCCCGGGAGACACCGTCGTGACCCGGATGCCGTGCGGCTCGAGCTCCGTGCGCACGGCGTCGGACAGCCCGACCAGGGCGAACTTGCTGGCGCTGTAGGGGGCGAGATGGGGAACGGCCATGCGGCCCCCAATCGAGGCAATGTTGACGATCCGGCCGAAGCCCCGCTGCCGCATCGACGGCACCGACTCGAACATCAGGTGCAGCGGACCCCAGAAGTGCGTGGCCATCGCGTTTTCGAAGTCCGCCGTGGTCATGTGCTCGAGCGGGCCGACCTGGACGACCCCGGCGTTGTTGATGAGGACATCGATCGCGGGCCAGCGTTCGAGCACGGCGTCGATGGCGGCGCGGACGTCGGCACGGCGGCGGACGTCGCAGCTGATGGTGAGGACCTCGGCTCCGGCCGCGGCCAGCTCCACCCGGGCGGGGTCCAGCTCCCCCTCGTCGCGCGCCAGGAGACAGAGGCGGGCCCCTTCGGCCGCCAGCTGACGGGCGATCACCAGCCCCAGACCTCTCGAGCCGCCGGTGATGACGACGACCCGCCCGGCAAAGGAGATGGCCCGGCGGCCGCGCGCGATCCTCGAGATCGTCAGGGCTGCAAGCAGGCCAGCGGCGGAAGCCAGCAGAAATCTGTTCCCCGTCTTCATCGTGTCTCTCTAGAGGTCATGCCTTCCCGCACGCAATGACGGGGCCATCCCAGCGGGACGATTCCCCCTGGCATGCCGGTGAGCGGGCGAACCTCCCGGTCAGGAGTCCTGGCCGTCCCGGCGGGACGCCGGCTGACCGACCTCGCACTCGGCGATCAGCCAGTCTTCGAGATCCTGCCCATCGCCACCGCCGCGGGAGAGGTAGAGCTCGTAGGCGCGCTGCGCGACGCGCTCCGAATCGAACGCGGGAATATCCGCAGCAGCCGGGGCGGGCTCGACGCCCGTGGGTTTTTTTGCGTTCGCCATGGCCGTCACGGTCGCAACCGCCGTGCCATCTTTCTCAGCGGAAATCGAGACACCACGTCAAAATGTGCCGTAATCAGCGTGTTTGTGGCGCTGTCGGAGGGTGACGCGCCACGGACGGCGAGTGGTGTGGCGCGGCCGTACAGGGCCCGACTCCGGTTGATACAAGAGGCTCTGGATGTGCGGCGGCGGGCCGGCGTGGCCTTCCCGCCTACGGCGCCGGAGGATCGTCGCCGCCGGCGGAGGGCGCCGCCAGGCCGGTGCGGTAGAGCGCGTAATCCCCGTCGATCGAAACCGGCGTCAGGCCAAAAGCGTCGCGCGCGAACTCGAGTAGCTCCGCGGACGCCGTGGTGGTGTCGACCATCACGTAGCCGATATTCAGCGACGGCGCCAGCGCCTGCGCCTGTTCAATCGCCGCTTCCTTGCGCCGGCAGGAGACCTCGCCTCCCTCGCTCAGCCGCATCAGTACGCGGGTCACGGCGAGCCGGCGGTAGCGGCGGACGGTGTCGCTCGGCAGCCGCGACAGATAGCCCCCGAGCAGTTGCTTCTCGTGGACGGTCTGAAAGTACTGTCCGGCGGCGCTGGCGTTGCCGTGCGAGCTGAGACCGTCCCGCAGCCCGAACGGCAGGTTCAAGACCCGCACCGGGCGCGGATCCGCGGCGATGATCCGGTTCACCGCCGGCACTTCCGCCGAGTAGAGCACCCGCGGAGCCGGCAACATCTCGCCGAGCAGCAGCACCGTCGTCACGATGATGAGCGCTCTCCCCCGCCACGCTGGCGCGCCGGCGTCCCGGAGCCGCTCGCCGAGCGCGTGAAGCGCGAACGCCAGCAGCAGGGCCAGGCCGAGCATCACGAGAATCATCATGCGCTGCGGCATGCGGGCGGCGCCGATCACCGGGACGTAGCGCAGCAGCGTCCATGGGGTGGGCAGATAGGTCATCACCCCGCCGATGCGGATGAAGGGGCCGAGCGAGAGGGCGACCGCGGCAGCCGTGAACGCCAGCCAATAGCGCGGCAGGGGCAGGCGGGCGAAGCCAACCGCCGCCACCAATACCGCGATCAGCGTCCAGGGAATCGAGCCGATGTTCTCGACGAAGCCTCCCGGCATCAACCGGGCGCCGTCCACGAACAGGCGGCCGAACCATGGATGCAGGGGATTGGGCACGAAGAGGGAAAACAGATCGAGCCCGGGCGCGCTGCTCCGCCACATCACAGTCGGCCGGGTCCATTGCCGTTCACCGGCGGCGCCGAGCAGCGCCGACAACACCGGCGACAGCAGCACCGCTCCCGCCGCGGCGGCCACCACGGCCACCCGCCAGGTCGGCAGGCTGGCGGGCCGGATCCAGGTGATACGGTGCCGGAGCGAGATCCAGGCGCGCGTCAGCGCCAGCACCGACCAGATCAGCACCGGCGTGTAGAGCTGCGTCAAGCTGATCCGCAGAGAGAGAATCTCGATCCGCCCTCCGCCGCGGACCGCCATCCCGGCAAT
>JBDTOB010000596.1:0-2580 GCA_039933435.1 Acidobacteriota bacterium
CGGCTTCGACACCGCCGACACCCACCACGCCATCAACAGCTTCACCTTCGATCCCGGCGGCGCGCTCTACATGCAGGAAGGGATCTTCCACCGGACCCAGGTCGAAACGCCCTGGGCGCCGACCATGCGCGAGGCCGACGGCGGCGTGTTCCGCTTCGAACCGCTGACCTGGAAGGTCGAGACCTACATCCCGATGAACTTTCCCAACCCGCACGGGCATGTCTTCGATGCCTGGGGGCGCGACATCGTCTTCGACGCCACCGGCGGGCAGCCGTACTACGGGCCGTCGTTCTCGACCAAGAAGTACTACCCGGCGATGGAGACCAAGGACGCCCCCAAGCCGGGGCCGGTGCGGGTGCGCCCGGTCGGAGGCACGGAGCTGATCTCGAGCCGTCACTTTCCGGACGACATGCAGGGCAACATGGTCGTGCTCAACACCATCGGCTTCCGCGGGCTGCTCGATTACAGGCTGAGCGAAGACGGGGCGGGCCTGAAGTCCACCGAGGTCGATCCCATCCTGCAGTCGGCGGACGAGAACTTCCGTCCGGTCGCCGCGCAGATCGGGCCGGACGGGGCGCTGTACTTCCTCGACTGGCAGAACCCGATCATCGGCCACATGCAGCACAACCTGCGCGACACCTCGCGCGACCACGAGCACGGCCGCGTCTACCGGGTGACCTACCCGGGGCGGCCGCTGCTGACGCCGAAGAAGATTGCCGGGCAGCCGATCCCGGCGCTCCTCGACCTGCTCAAGGAGCCGGAGAACCGGGTTCGCTACCGCGCCAAGATCGAGCTCAGCGGCCGGGATCGCAAAGAGGTGCTGGCGGCGCTGCAGACCTGGATCGGGCGCCTCGACGCGAAGGACCCCGGCTACGAGCACCAGATGATGGAAGCGCTGTGGATTGAGCAGTGGAACAACCGCGTCGACGACAAGCTGCTGCGGCGGATGCTGCGGTCGAGCGAGCCCTGGGCCCGCGCCGCCGCCACCCGTGTGCTCTGCTACTGGCGCGACCGCGTCCCGGACGCGCTGGCGCTGCTCAAGGTGCAGGCCAACGACGCGCATCCCGGGGTGCGGCTCGAGGCAGTGCGCGCCGCCAGCTTCTTCCAGACGCCCGAGGCGGTCGCCGTGGCGCTGGCCGCGGTCGATCACCCGACGGATCGCTTTCTCGATTACACGCTGGACCAGACCATGAAGACCCTGAAGTTGTTCAACAAATGACGCGCGGCATCCTGTCAGCCGCCGCAATCCTGGCCGCGCTCGCGATGCCGGCGTCCGCGGCGGCGCTCGCGCCCCTGGCGGCCGGCCAGGAGGCGCCGCCCCGGGTGCTGTTCGACCAGTCGCCGCGGGCAATCGAGTACCAGCTCGGACGGCTCACGAACGACGAGCTGGCGCGCGTCGAGCGCCAGCCCGGCGACGCCAAGTACCGGCTGGTCTACTACGCCATCCTGACGCGCAAGGGGATGCCGAAGAACCTGCGCGAGGAGTCGCTCGGCGTCCTCACGAAGATGGACGGCGTCTCGCGATCGCAGGTCCTGCTGCAGGCGCTCGGCAAGGTGAAGGCAGACGAGGATCAGCAGACCGGCGACCAGCTGCTCGAGCTGCTGTTCGCTCAGCCAGCGGCGGCGCTCCGCGGGCAGCGCGACCAGTTCGTCAAGGCGGCGTCCGACGCCCAGCCGCTGGTGCGCTCCGCCGCCTACGGCGCGATGATGCTCGCCGACGCCGATCCGGCGCCGGCGTGGCAGGCGGCGGAGAAGGACGGCCACATCGCCGATCTGCTGCGCGCCGTACCGGCGCTCGGCACGGCAGACGATGTCCGTTCGAAGCTGTTCGCGCCGCTGTCCGCACTGTTGTCCGGCAGCCCGGAGGCCGCTACGCGCGCGGCCGCCGTCACCGCGGTCGGCTTCAGTCGTCGCGACGCCGCGGCCTTCGAGCTCGTCGCCCGCGAGCTCGACCCGGCACGCGGCGCCGATCCGCTGGTGCGCGCCGCCGCCGTCGCCGCGCTGCGCCGCATCCCCGAGTCGGCGTGGCCGAAGGCGGGCATCGAACCGGTCGCCCGCGCGCTCGTGGCGATGCTCAAGGAGACGCCGGCCGATCGCCGCACCGGGGCGGACGCGGTCAGCGCCGTCCAGCTCGGCGAGGCGCTCGCGGCGGCGCTGCCGGACGAGGCCAAGCGGGGCATCCTGCGCGATCTCCGCTCCCTCGGCGTGCGCATCATCACCATCGACACCGTGCCCGAGCAGATCCTCTACGACCGCAAGTGGTTCGTGGTCGAAGCCGGCAAGCCGGTCCAAATCGTCCTCGCCAATCCCGACACCATGCCGCACAACGTCGTCGTCGGCCAGCCGGGCTCGGTGAATGAGATTGGTACCGCGGGGGCGTCGGTGATGCCGACCGCCGACCCGAACGCCAAGGCCTACGTGCCGAACAGCCCACTGGTGCTGGCCGCGACCCGGCTGCTGAACGGCGGCGAGACCGGGCGGCTCAACTTCACCGCGCCGGCCAAGCCCGGGGAGTATGTCTACCTGTGCTCGTTCCCCGGCCACTGGCTGCGGATGTACGGCGTCATGCTGGTGGTGGAC
>JBDTOB010000597.1:0-2579 GCA_039933435.1 Acidobacteriota bacterium
AACCGGAACGACCGCGGCCGTTCCGCGTGCCGCTGGTCTGGCCGGTCGCGCTGCTCGGCATGGCCTCCTGCGTGTTCATCATGATCGGCCTGCCGCGCCAGGCCTGGGAACGGTTCGGCATCTGGCTGGTCATCGGCATCGCGATTTACGCGGCTTACGGCTATCGTCACAGCCGCCTGCAGCGGCCCTGACCCGGCCCGCCCCGGCGCCGGCTCAGCGGCAGCCGCCAGCCCATGAGTACCCGCGGTTCTGCGCTAAAATAGCCGTTTGGGCTCTCCGCAGAAACGGCTCTAAGTACCTATGGCGCACGACTGGATTGCGGTACGCGGCGCGCGTGTCCACAACCTCAAGAACATCGACGTCGATCTGCCCCGCGATCAGCTGGTTGTCATCACCGGCCTTTCCGGGTCGGGCAAGTCCTCGCTCGCCTTCGACACCATCTATGCCGAGGGGCAGCGGCGCTACGTCGAGTCGCTGTCGTCCTACGCCCGGCAGTTCCTCGAGCAGATGGAGAAGCCGGACGTCGACCTGATCGACGGCCTCTCCCCGGCAATCGCCATCGAACAGAAAACGACCGGCTCCAACCCGCGCTCCACGGTCGGCACCGTCACCGAGATTTACGACTACCTGCGGCTGCTGTTCGCCAACGTCGGCCTGCCCCACTGCCATCTCTGCGGCCGCGCCATCGCCTCGCAGTCGCTCGAGCGCATCGTCGACATGGTGATGCTGTCGCCGAACGACGAACGCGTCAACGTGCTGGCGCCGATCGTCCGCGGCCGCAAGGGGGAGTTCAAGAAGGAGCTCGCCGGGCTGCGCACCCGCGGCTTCACCAAGGTGCGCGTCGACGGCCAGCTGCGCTCGCTCGACGAGGACATCAAGCTCGATCGGCGGAAGAACCACACCATCGACGTCGTCGTCGATCGCCTGGTGCTCAAGGCGGGCGTCGAACGGCGGCTCACCGAGTCGGTCGAGATCGCCCTGACGCTGGCCGACGACATCGTCGTCATCAACACCCTCGACAGCGGGGATCGGCTGTTCTCGCGGCGGCTCGCCTGCACCTTCTGCGGCGTCAGCATGCCGGAGATGACGCCGCGGGCGTTCTCGTTCAACTCGCCGCACGGGGCGTGCCCGGATTGCCAGGGGCTCGGCGCGGTCTACGACTTCGATCCGGCGCGGCTGGTGCCGGACGACTCGCTGTCGCTGCAGGATGGGGCCATTGCTCCCTGGGCGAAGGGGGACAAGAAGCTCGTCCGCGAGGCGCTCTCCGGCCTGAGCCGCACCTTCGCCATCGACCTCACGGTCCCGTTCCGCCGCCTCTCGAAGAAGGTTCGCGACCTGCTGCTGTTCGGCGCCGGCGGCGCCCGCCGCGCGGAAGGGGAGACGACCCGCCGCAAGGGGAAGGACCGATCCGCGGACGATCCGTTCGGCGCCGGCTTCGAAGGCCTGGTCCCGAACTTCCGCCGCCGCTACGAGGAAGGGTCCTGGCTCGAGCAGGAGAACCTCGAGCCCTACCGGGCGCTGCGGCCCTGCGCCACCTGCGGCGGCGAGCGCCTCAAGGCGCAGAGCCGGGCGGTGCGGGTCAAGGGGCGGACGATTTCCGAGTACGTGCACATGCCGATCGCCGAGGCGGTGCGGGTGTTCGACGCGCTCGAGCTCAGCGATCGCGAGGCGCTCATCGCCAGCCGGATCCTGCGCGAGATCCGCGACCGGCTGCACTTCCTCGACGACGTCGGGGTCGGCTACCTGACGATGGCGCGGAGCGCAGCGACGCTGTCGGGGGGCGAGGGGCAGCGCATCCGGCTGGCGACCCAGATCGGCTCGAATCTGACCGGCGTGCTCTACGTGCTCGACGAGCCGTCGATCGGGCTGCACCAGCGCGACAACCGGGCGCTGCTGGCGACGCTGGCGCGGCTCCGCGATCTCGGCAACACCGTCGTCGTCGTCGAGCACGACGAAGAGACCATCCGGACGGCGGATTACGTCATCGATCTGGGGCCCGGCGCCGGGGAGCACGGCGGCGAGGTCATCTTCCAGGGCACGCCCGCGGCGCTGCTCGCGGACGGCGGCGGATCGCTGACCGCCGCCTACCTGCGCGGCGACCGCGCCATCCAGACGCCGCGGGCGCGGCGGCCGGCGACGCGCGGGGCAATCGTCGTCAAGGGAGCGCGCGGTCACAACCTCAAGAACATCGACGTCAGCCTGCCGCTCGGGGTGCTGACGACCATCACCGGCGTCAGCGGCTCCGGCAAGTCGACGCTGATCAACGACATCCTCTACAAGGCGCTGGCGCGCCTGCTGTACCGCGCCGCCGACGAGCCCGGCCTGCATACCTCGATCGAGGGCATCGAGCTGCTCGACAAGGTGATCCAGATCGACCAGTCGCCGATCGGCCGGACGCCGCGGTCGAACCCGTCGACGTATACCGGCCTCTTCACCTTCATCCGCGAGCTGTTTGCGATGCTGCCGGAGGCCAAGGCGCGCGGCTTCCGCCCCGGCCGCTTCTCGTTCAACGTCAAGGGCGGGCGCTGCGAGGCCTGCCAGGGCGACGGCGTCATCGCCATCGAGATGCACTTCCTCCC
>JBDTOB010000598.1:0-2579 GCA_039933435.1 Acidobacteriota bacterium
GCAGCTGGCGACGCTGCTCGCCTTCGGGGTGATGCAGGTGGGCTACTCGCTGGCGTTGTTCCAGCTCTCGGCGCTCGTCAGCGTGGTCCTGGGGCACCGCTATTTCCACGAACGCCACACCCGGCGGCGTCTGCTCGGCGCGGCGATCATGATGGCGGGGGCCGTTCTGATCGTTACCCTCGGTCGCCGCGGCTAGAACAGACTTGGGTTCAAACCACTCGGGAACTATCGCTCCTCGACCGAGTCATCGATGAGGGTGTGGTGTCGGCGTTCCCGCGACCGGCGGGCCGGCCGCAGGTTTGCAACAAAATCTTTAAGGAGCTGTACTGATGCCAGACACGCCGTCCGAGCCGAAGACCGACACCCTGCCGCCCGCCGCGCATCCCCCGGTGCGGCCGGACGAACCAAAGCCGCTTGACGACGCGCCGGTGCCGCCGCTGACCGAGCCGAACGAAACCAAGGGTGGGTAAAAGCGGGATGGGAATCAGGCCGTGCCGGCGAGCGTTGTCGCGGCGGCGAGCTTTGCGCTGATCAGGCCCAACAGTGCCGCCGCGGCGACGGGCTTGACGAGATAATCGGCGCCAAAGGCGCGGGCCTCTGCCTGCAAGACGGAGTCGTCAAAGCCGCTGACGATGATGGAGGGGATGCGTTCGCGACCGGTGGCGATCAGCTGGAGGCCGTTGAAGGCGCCGAGCCTGATGTCGGCAATGAGGAGGTCGGGCGTCTCCTCCCGGAGAGCGCGACGGCCTTCTTCGAAGGTGCTGGCGACGAGCACTTGGTGACCGCCATGCTCGAGAAGATCTTTGGTTACCGCCAGGTACCCGAGGTCATCGTCTACAACCAAGATACGAGCGGCCATACAGCCCAAGGTGCAAGCTTGACGCCACGGCAGCCTTGCAAACATAGGCTGGATTGGGCTGCCTTTTTCCCGATGGACCGAGTCAGCTCATGAATACCGTCGATTTTCAAGGACTATTGTCCCTGAAATCGCGTCAATTTATTCCTACCTCCCGGCGCCTTGATCGAACCTCCACGTCGGCTCTCCGGTCTAATAGGCATCATGTCCCGAATACTTCGTGGTTTGTCCAGCCGGGTCCTGCCCTGCGGCTGCCTGCTGGGGCTGTATGAGACTTACGACGGCGAGGTCATCGAGCTGATCGACGCGCCGGCGCTGTCGTGTTCTGCTGTGGGACACGCGGCGGGAAACGCTCTTCCGCCCCAGGCGCCGCCTCCACCCGCGCCCAACGCGGATGGCATGAACTGACCCGGCATCCTGCTATCATCGGGCGTGATGGGACTGCTGCGGTCTTTCTTTCCCAAGCGGAAAACGGTCGCGGGAACGCCCGACGTCCGAACGCCAAGCCCACGCCCAGCCTGCCATGGCTGTTCCTCGGGCCACGTCGAGATGGTGCTCCCCGCCAGTCCTGAAGTCTTGAGCTACCGCTGCCGTAACTGCCATCGGGAATGGTCGGTCCGTGCCGGTGGACGCGTCAACCAGTCGTAGGTGGCGTCTACGCCTGGCCGATGGGCCGCATCGCCCGGCGCATCTGCACGAGCAGCGTTTCCGGATCGATCGGCTTCTCCAGCACGACGTCGCACGCGTTCCTGAAGTCAACAACCGCAGGATGGCTGCGCCCCTGAGCGGTGACGCCGATCACCGTCAGTCCGCTGGTTCGGGGGTCCTCGCGGAGCTTGCGCACCGCACTCAACCCATCCATAACCGGCATACTCAGGTCCATCAGCACCAGCCGGGGCTGTTCATTCAGGGCCACTTCCATGGCGACCCTGCCGTCGGCCGCCTCGGTGACCTCGAACCCCCACATATTCAGCCACAGCCGCCACATCGTTCGCAGATCGGCATAGTCGTCCACGACCAGCACGCGCTGGGGGCGCGGCTCGAGACGACGCTCGGAGTGCTGCACGCCATCGGTGCTGCAAGTTTCGGGACGTCAGCCGCACGGGCCAGAACACCCATCTTTCCAGGCGTTTCGCCCGAAGTTGTCAGTGGACCGCCGCCCGTCTGCCACTCCTGACGATTGCACTACCCTCGGCCGTGCCATCGGAGTCCGACTCGCGATAAGCTCCCCGCACCATGACCCCTGTCGATCCTCTGCCGCTGCTGCTCATCGCCACCGCCGGCGTTGTCCTGGTCATCCTGCTGGTGACCTGGGCCAGGCTTCCGGCTTTTGTCGCGCTGACGGTGGCGTCAATCGCCGTGGGGGCGGCGGCGCGGATGCCGTTGGCGGAGATTCCGAAGGCCTATCAGGCGGGCATCGGCGACACCCTCGGGTTCGTCGCCATGGTCATCGCCCTCGGCACAGTGATGGGTAAGCTTCTCGCCGAATGCGGCGGCGCCATCGTCGTTTCGAGCGCCCTGGTAGGCGCGCTCGGTGAGCGCCGGGTGGACTGGGCGATGATGTTGTCGGGCTTCATCATCGGTCTGCCGGTGTTCTTCCCAGTGGGCCTCGTCCTGCTGGCGCCGGTCCTCTTCACGCTCACCCGTCGTACCGGCACCCCACTCCTCCGGGTAGCGATTCCGATGCTGGCCGGGCTCTCGACGACGCACGGGCTGATCCCGC
>JBDTOB010000599.1:0-2575 GCA_039933435.1 Acidobacteriota bacterium
GAGATCGCCTTGCCGACGAAAAAGACCGAGAGCCGCGGCCAGCCCGCCGCGCGCGTCGCGGCGAGGATGGCGGTGTTCATCATCAGATCGAGGAAGTTGGAATAGCCCTCGACCCGTCCCTCGATCGTGTTGTAGATCAGTCCCTGCCCGCGCAGCAGGTGCTGCGCATAGACAAACGAAATCCCCTCGTCGTCTACAAAGAAGTAGAGAAAGTTGGCGGCGTAGAGGGCAAAGATGGCCAGCGCGGCGGCCAGCGGCCACAGCGGCCGCCGGCGGCCACCGTCGGCCCGGCGCGCCGTCGCGGAAGACATGGCAGCCGAGGTGTCGCTCAGGGAGTTTCCGCCAGTCTCTGCCGGTAGGTCTGGCGCGCGGAGTCGTAGGCCGCCCGCGCCGCCTCGAGCTCGCTGGCGCGGATTC
Organism: Acidobacteriota bacterium; assembly: GCA_039933435.1. GTDB lineage: Bacteria > Acidobacteriota > Vicinamibacteria > Vicinamibacterales > 2-12-FULL-66-21 > JALZOC01. Next base: position 418 of record JBDTOB010000599.1, read on the forward strand.
GTCCGGCCTTCTGTGTCCAGCACTGGCTGACGGCGTCGAGGCACCACTGCAGGCTCTGCCGCGAGGCGCGAACCGGCTTCCCTCCAACCAGCGCGAACACCGGGTTGGTGTGCGACGAGGGCAGGATGCGCGCGGCAATCCAGCTGCTGCGGTCGAGCGCGACGTCGAAGGTCAGCGTCCGGACGACGCCGTCTGCCGGGATGGTGCGAGTCGCGACGACCACGCCGTTGACGACGACTTCGACCGGCACGTCGCGGCTGTGGCCGATGCGGGCGCGCTCGAGATCCCAGTAGGGCTTCTCGTCGTAGCGGGCGCGGCGGACAGCCTCGACCGGCGTCTCCTCGAGCCGGGCCGCGGCCGTCACCGTGACGGCTGCTCGTCCTGGCGCGGCAAGCCGGATTTCGCTGTCGCCCGTCCCTGCCGCCACGCCGTTGACCGTGAAGTCCATGAGGTGGCTCTTGCCGTCGGAGACATACGCGCGCCCGCTGCGGATGGCGTCGATCCACTTGCGATAGGTCAACGCTCCATCGACCTTCGCATACGACCGCGCCTGGCCGACGCGATCGTCGGTGATGCAGGGGAAGTCGGTCTCACCACTGATGCGGGTGCGGAAGCCGGCATTGAGGATGTGGTACCAGATGTTCAGCTCCCAGACGTAGGGCGTGTCGCCGGCGGAAATGAAGTCGACCGCGCCCGGCTGGGTGACGTCGACGATGAACTCGTTGGCGCCGATGCCATCGAAGGCCGGCATCTCGTAGTTCGGCAGCGCCTGGCTGCGGACCTCGAGGCCCCAGCCGGAATGCGCGAAGCCGACGACGGCGTTCTGGGCGCGGGCCCAGCGGAGCACGGGCAGCGTCCAGGTCGGCCAGTCCTCGAGGCGGCGGCTGCCGGGATAGTCCTGGTCGGTCAGGCCGAGGAGGACGAGGTGGCCGGCGTGGCTGGACGGAAAGCCCGAGACTTCGACGTCGTAATGCATCAGCGTGTCTGGGGTCGAGAGCGGGTGGTCCTGTCCGCTGAAGAACTGCTTCTGGAAGTAATACGACGGCCCCCAGATGAGCACGGAGGCGACGCTCAGCGCCTCCCCGGCAATCTGCGGCCACATGTCCTTCGGCAGCACCCCCTGCGTCGGGTTCTCGTAATGTGAGCACCCGGCGGAGTGGATGTGGTGATCGCCGGGATACCAGCCGTATCGGACCGGGTTGATCCACCGCACCAGCCGGAACAGCCACTCCCCGGGCCCGGTCACCGCCGCCTGGCGGGACTCGGCGAGGTACTCCGGCCCGCGGGAGACGGTCAGGTCGTAGGCGCCCGCCGGCAGGCGGATGGTCTCGGCGTCGGCGCGATAGACCTGCGGCTGAAAGTAGAAATCCGGAGCGAGGCGTTTCGAGAGCGCCGGATACACCCGCCCGATCTTGTCGGTGATCAGAAAGGCGGCGGTCGCGGGGCGGTTGTTTTCGTCGACGACGCGGAGGCGAATGGGATGGGCGGGGGCGGCGGTGAAGAGCACGTCGAGGTCGCCGCGGAAGCCGAGATCCTGGGTGCCCTGGCCGACGTCGAACGACAGCGTCGCGGACCGCTGGCCGGCGTCGCGGCTGTAGATCTGGAGAATGGCGTACTCGATCGCCAGGCCGGACAGGCGGGCGCGCATCGGGTTGTCGGTGTAGAGCGAAATCTCCGCCCAGCGCTCGCGCACCTCGGGATCGCCCAGCACCATCGCCGGCTCGGGCGCTCCCACCCCGCCCTTTGCGGGCACGAAGACCCGTCCGCCGTTCGGGCTGCGGACCGCCAGCGGCGCCGTGATCCCCGCCTCGTTGAAGACCTTGACGAGGAAGAGGCGGGTGCCCCCCTGCACCAGATCGGGGACGGCGGTGCCTGGTTCGACCCGTACCCGGCTTTCGGGGTTGACGTGCGCCATGACCAGCACGCGGCGATCGAGCACGGCCTGGAGCCGCGCCACCGCGTCCGCCTCGTCGGCGATCGCGACGGCGTCGTTGAGATCGCGGCGCTCGTCCGCGGTGAACGGCTCGCCGAGGAAGCCGAGCGCGGCCTCGAGGCGTCGCACCTGGGCCGCCAGCGGCTGCAGCGGCACGGCCGCGGCGGGCGGCTGGAGCGGCATGGCCGCGGCGGGCGATGACGAAGGGTGCGGGTGCTCCTGTGC
>JBDTOB010000600.1:0-2574 GCA_039933435.1 Acidobacteriota bacterium
ATCAGCGTCTGGATCTGCGGGCTCAGCCGCTCGGCGCGGATACCGAGGTTGTTCTCGAGCGCCATCCGCACCGCCTCGTCTGCGGTCAGCTGGAACTGAGGACCGGAAGCGGCCGGCGGCGCCGCCGTCGGTGCGGCGGGGAGCTGCAGCGGGGGCGGGGCGACCGCTGGTGCCTGGGCGAAGACGGGCATCGCGCCGGCGCTGCCGGCGACGAGCAGCGTCCAGGCCGCGAGGGTGCGACAACGGGCCGGAAGTGGGTGATCCAGACGCATCGAGGTTCTCCAGGGACAGAAATATCGCGGCCGTCGCGTCAGCCGCGCGACACCGTCTACACCATGACGAAGCGGGACGCGTCAGGGTTTCAAAAAAGCAGCAAAAGCATCGGAAGCGCATCCCAGCCGTGTTGTAGACTGGCCGCCATCATGCAGTCCGAGGCCGTACTCGACCTTTTTCGTAAATCCGGCGCGCTCCTCGAAGGACACTTCCTGCTCACCTCGGGGCAGCACAGCGAGCGCTACCTGCAGAGCGCGCTCGTCCTCCAGTTCCCCGAGCTGGCCCAGTCGCTGGGCAGCGCCCTGGCCAGCCGGACCGCGCATCTCCAGCCGACCGCGGTGCTGTCGCCGGCGCTCGGGGGCCTGATTATCGGTCACGAGGTGGCGCGGGCGCTCGGCGTTCGGGCGCTGTTCGCGGAGCGGGTCAACGGCGCGCTGACGCTGCGGCGCGGCTTCAGCCTGGCCCCGGACGACCGGGTGCTGATCGTCGAAGACGTGATCACGACCGGGGGATCGACCCGGGAGACGGCGGACGTCGCCTCCGCAGCGGGCGCCAGCGTCCTCGGCGCGGCCTCGATCGTCGATCGCGGCAGCGATCCGGGGCGCCTCAGCCTGCCGCTCTTCGCCCTGGTGCACTTGCAGGTGCCCGCCTACGCGCCCGAGTCGTGTCCGATGTGCGCGCGGAACATCCCGGCGGTGAAGCCGGGCTCCCGCGCGACCTGATGCGCAACCTGAAGGTCACGGTCCAGTACGACGGGACCGACCTGGTCGGGTGGCAGCGCCAGGCGGGCGGCACCTCGGTCCAGGCGCTGCTCGAGGACGCGCTCGCCCCCTTCGACGGCCGACGGGTCGTCGTCCACGGCGCCGGCCGGACCGATGCCGGCGTGCACGCGCTGGCGCAGGTGGCCACGTTCGGCCTGACCAACTCGATTGCGCCGGCGGCGCTGGTCCGCGCCCTGAACGGGGTGCTGGTGCCGCAGGTGCGCATCATCGCCGCCGAGGAGGCCGACCCCGGCTTCCACGCCCGCTTCAGCGCCACCGGAAAAATCTACGAATACCGCATCGTCAACGCGCCGCTGCTGTCGCCGTTCCTCCACCGCTACGCCTGGCACGTGCCGCAGCCGCTCGATCTCGAGGCGATGCGCGCGGCGGCGGCGCGGCTGGTCGGGACCCACGACTTCGCGTCCTTCCAGGGCAGCGGCTCGTTCGTGGTCTCGACCGAACGGACGGTGCGGGCGCTGGCGTGGGAGGATGGCGGCGGCTACGACCTGCCGCTGGTGATGCGAATCGAGGGGGACGGCTTCCTCCGCCACATGGTGCGCAACATCGCCGGAACGCTGGTGGAGGTCGGCGCCGGCCGCTGGACGGCCGCAGAGATGGAGGGGATCCTGGCCGCCCGCGACCGTCGCCGCTCGGGCCGCACCGCCCCGCCGCACGGCCTGTTTCTCGCCCGGGTGCTCTACTGACGCCCCTTGTTCGGGCCGCGTCAGAGCCTGTATCATCGGGGTTTCGGGCCATGCCGCTCCAGGACATTCTCTCCGTCGTGCCGGCCGGATCGCCTGAAGAGGCGCTCGCACGACAGGTGAACTTCGAGCGGCTTCCCCAGCATATCGCCGTGATCATGGACGGCAACGGCCGCTGGGCCGCGCAGCGCCACCTCCCCCGCGTCGAGGGCCACCGCGCCGGCATCGAGTCGGTCCGCGAAGTCGTCGAGGGCTCGGCCCGCATCGGCATCAAGGTCCTCACGCTCTATGCGTTCTCGGTCGAGAACTGGAAGCGGCCGATGAGCGAGGTCTCGACCCTGATGAGCCTGCTCAAGCGCTACCTGCGGCTCGAGCTCAACACCCTGCTGCAGAACGACATCCGCTTCCGGGTGATTGGCCGCGACGAGGATCTCGCCCCCGACATCCGCCGCGAGCTGAAGCTGGCGGAGGACAAGACCGCCGCCAGCCGCGGCATGCTCTTCAACATCGCGCTCAACTACGGCGGGCGCGCCGAGATCGTCGACGCGGCGCGGCGCGCCATCGCCGCCGGCCTCTCCGGTGACGACCTCGACGAGCAGCGCTTCGGCGAGTTCCTCTATACCGCCGGCCAGCCCGACCCCGACCTGCTGATCCGGACCAGCGGCGAGATGCGGGTCAGCAACTTCCTGCTCTGGCAGATTGCCTACGCCGAGATCTGGGTGACCGACACGCTCTGGCCCGACTTCCGCAAGCGCGACCTGCTCGAGGCCATCCTCGCCTACCAGAAACGCGACCGGCGCTACGGCGGCATCCACCAGCCCGTGGTGGCGGGAAATTGA
>JBDTOB010000601.1:0-2572 GCA_039933435.1 Acidobacteriota bacterium
CGGTCGCCGGCACCTGGTTGTGAGGTCCGCTATGTCCTGCCGCGCTGCCCGACTGCTCTGCGCCAGCTTTCTTCTGTCCAGCGCCTCCGTCTACGCGCAGGATGTCTCGTCCGACCCGCCGGCCCACATCTCATGGGTCGAGGGATCCGCGGTGCTCGAGCGCGACGGCCAGCCGGACGCCGCTCCCGCGAACATGCCGCTGCTGGCCGGCGATCGGGTGCGCACCAGCGCCGGGCGCGTCGAGATCCTGTTCGCCGATGGCAGCACGCTCCATCTCGACGAACGCACCACCGTCGACTTCCAATCCGACGACCTCGTCCGGCTGCTCGAGGGCCGCGTCCGCCTCTCGATCCCTGGCCGCGGCCGCGTCCGCTACCGCATTGACGCGCCTTCCGGCGCGGCCACGATCGAGGCCCCCGGCGAATACCGCGTGTCGATTCTCGAGGACCGCGCCGACCCGGAGATCGAGCTGGCCGTCATTCGTGGAACGGCGGTACTGTCGACCGACGCTGGCGAAACGCCGCTCGGAGCCGGCCAGCGGGCGCTGGCCCGCGGCGGCTCGGCCCCATCCTACGCCTATGCCTTCAACTCCGCGGCCTGGGACGGTTTCGATCGCTGGTCGGAGTCGCGCCGTGACCAGCGGCTGGGCATGGCCTCGCCGTATCTCCCCGAAGAAGTCCGGCCCTACGCCGCCTCGTTCGCGCGCACGGGAAACTGGCGCTACGAATCGTCATACGGCTACGTCTGGTATCCGTCGGTGGCCGCGGCATGGCGGCCGTACTCGAACGGCCGCTGGGTGTCGCTGCGTCCTTATGGCTGGACCTGGGTCGGCGCGGATCCGTGGGCCTGGCCGACCCACCACTACGGACGCTGGGGGATCTCCGCGGGGTCGTGGTTCTGGATTCCGGGCCGCAGCTGGGCGCCGGCCTGGGTGTCGTGGGCGTACTCGCCGGGCTACGTCAGCTGGTGCCCGCTCGGATGGAACAACCGTCCCGTGGTCCAGATCGTCAATGTCTACGGCGGCGGCCGCGATCACTGGCGTGCCTGGACGGCCGTGCCGGAGCGGCGTTTCGCGGCGGGCTACGACGTCCGCCGGGTGATGGCGCGCGACACCGACCTGCGCGCCGCCCGTCCGTTCGTCGAGCGCGAGCGCGGGCCCGAGCCGCGTCAATACGCCGTGCCACGAGCGTCGGCCCCGATCCGCATCGCCGGCACCGCCGCCGGGCGCCGGGCCACTTCGCCGGTGTACACCAATCTCGAACCTGGCGGGTCGCGCGTCGGCGCCGCCCCCTCCCGGACGATGGTCGGTCCGTCGCGTCAGGCCCCGGTGCCGGCGCGCGCCGGCGAGCGGGCGCCTGTCTACAGCCGCGAGCAGCCGACAGGCGGCGTCGGCACCGGCGCTACGGCGGTTCGCCGTGGGGACCCCGGGGGCATGACGGACACGCGCGACTCGTCTCTCGACGTCCGGCCGCGCGCCGGCGCGCCGGCGGCGGCGAACCCGCCCACGTACGACAACAGGATCAGGTCCGGCGCCCCCGCATCGGGGCTGCCGATCTATCAGAGCCGCGAACGGTCGCGCACGGCGCCGTCCTACGGGTCGGCTCCCGCGCCGCCGTCCTACGGCGCGCCAGCCGCCAACTCGCCACGGGCGGTGCCCCGCGAGATGCCGCAGGACCGCTCGCCAGGTCCCGATCCGCGCACCAGTCCGCCGGCGCCGGCCGACGTCCGGCCATCCGCGCCGGGCGGTCTCCCGGCGCGCAGTCCGTACGGCCCGCAGGATGATGGCCGCCGCGCCCCCGAGGGCCGCGCGCCGTCCGCCGGGGCCGAACCGATCGGCCGCGCCGTGCCGAGGGGCGGCGTCGATCGTCCGTCGCCGGGGCCCGCCCCGGGTTCCGGACCCGGCGCCGATCGTTCGACGCCGAGCCGGGGCCCCGCCCCCGGCGCCGACCGCCGCGGCCCTGATCGGCCGTCGCCGGGCGCCGCCGCACCCGAGGGTGGGCATTCACGCTCCGGCGGCCGGGGACGCTGACGTGGCCACCTACGTGCTCCGCGTCGCCCGCAGCGCCGGCGTCATCATCCTGTTCGTGCTCGCGGCGCTGCTCGGCATCGCCACCGGCGTCATCTTCGCCTACGCGGGCGACCTGCCGCAGATCTCCGCGCTCGACGACTACGCTCCGAGCACCATCTCCCGCGTCTTCGGCGCGCGCGGCGAAGTGGTCGGCGAGTTCGCCATCCAGCGCCGCGAGGTCATCCCCTACGAGGCGATCCCGCTGAAGCTGCGCCAGGCGATCATGGCCGCCGAAGACTCCGAGTTCGAGCAGCACTTCGGCCTCAGCATCCCCCGCATCGTCGCCACCCTGATGAAGGACGTGATCGAGCGGCGCAAGGCGGCCGGGGCGAGCACGCTCACCCAGCAGCTGGCGCGCAAGCTGTTCCTCACCGACGAAAAGACCTGGGAGCGCAAGATCAAGGAGGCGCTGCTCGCCATCCAGATCGAGAAGCGCTACACCAAGCACGAGATCTTCACGCTCTACTGCAACCAGATGTACTTCGGCCACGGCGTCTACGGCGT
>JBDTOB010000602.1:0-2568 GCA_039933435.1 Acidobacteriota bacterium
TCTCGTAGCAGAGGTCGAGCACGATCCAGATGTTCTTCCCCGCCACGGCGTCGGCAAGGCGCGCCATCTCCTGCTCCTCCATCAGCGCGCCGGTCGGATTACCCGGCGAGTTGATGACGATGCCGCGGGTGCGCGGGGTGATGGCCGCCAGGATGGTGTCGGCGTGCAGCAGGAAGCCGTCTTCCGGATGGGTGCGGACGATCACCGGGGTGGCGTCGGCGAGCTTGATCTGCTCGACCAGCGTCGGCCATCCCGGCATGTGGGTGATGACCTCGTCGCCCGGCCCGAACAGGCACAGCGCGGCGTTGTAGAGCGCCTGCTTGCCGCCGGCCGAGATGATCGTCTCCGCCGGGGTGTACTCGATGCCGTAGTCGGCGCGGTAGCGCGCGCACACCGCCTGCTTCAGCTCGTCGGTGCCGGAGTTGGTCGTGTACTTGGTGAAGTTGGCGTCGATGGCCGCGTGCGCCGCCGCCGCGATGTGGGTCGGCGTCGGGAAGTCCGGCTCCCCGGCGCCGAAGTCGATGACGTCGACCCCCTGCGCCTTGAGCCGGGCGGCCTCCGCCGCCACTTTCATCGTTGGTGAGACGCCAATCTTCTTGGTTCGTTCCGCGAGCATTGCTCAGGCCCTCAGGGTTTCGCGCGCCAGCTTCTTGTCGCGCAGCCGTTTCTCGACGCTGTCGGGCACCAGGCCGTGAACCGAGCCGCCGAGCGCGACGACTTCTTTCACCAGCCGGGAGCTGACGTAGGTATAGGGTTCCGCCGGCATCATGAACACGGTCTCGACCTCGTCGTTCAACCGCCGGTTCATGAGCGCCATCTGCATTTCGAACTCGAAATCCGACACCGCCCGCAGCCCGCGGACGATGACGCTGGCGCGCCGCCGCCGCGCGTAGTCCACCAGCAGGCCGTCGAAGGTGTCGACCTCGACGTTGCCGGCGCCGTGGAACGCCTCGCGGGCGATCTCGACCCGCTCCGGCACGGTGAAGAGCGGCGCCTTCTCGAGGTTGATGAGCACCGCGATGACGATGCGATCGAACAGCCCCGCGCCGCGCCGGATGATATCGACATGGCCGTTCGTGAGCGGGTCGAACGACCCCGGGTAGATGGCGAGGACGTTGGGCATCAGGCTCGCTCTGCGGGAGGCTCCAGGGTTTCGTAAAAACTCAGGGCGCTGTCGCCCGAGGTCACCACGCGCCGTCGCGTCAGCCCGCCGGACTGCTCCGGGCTCGCGTCCCGCCGGGCATGCTCGATGACCAGCAGCGTCCCCGGCGCGACCAGCGGCTCCGCCGCGGCCAGCGCCTCGTCCATCGCGGCGGCGCCGTACGGAGGATCGAGAAAGACGAGGTCGAAATCACCGCTTCGCACCCCTCCTCCGAAACCCGCAAACCTCAGCCGGATAATAGCATGGCGGTCCGCGACGCCGCAGCGTTGGAGATTGGCGGCAATCAGCGCGGCGGCGCGGCGGTCGTGCTCGACGAAGGTCACGTGCGCCGCCCCGCGGCTGAGCGCCTCGATACCCACGGCGCCCGATCCCGCATAGCCGTCGAGCACCCTGGCGCCGGCGACGCGGGGCGCGAGGATGTTGAAGAGCGTCTCGCGCAGCTTGTCGGACGTCGGCCGCAGCCCGGGCCAGTCGGGCGCCTCGAGCCGCCGCCCCTTGAGCGCCCCCGCAATCACACGCATGTCGTCCGCCTACCCCACCCCGACGAGCCCGAACCGCTGCTCCCAGCTGCTGCGGACGAAGGCGGTCAGCGCCTCCGACTGCCGCACGTCGTCGAGCGCCGCCGCCGCTTCGCGGCGCGCCGCCTCCATCAACTGGTGATCGCGAACCAGGTCGCCGACCCGCAGCGTCGGCATGCCCGACTGGCGGGTGCCGAAGAAGTCTCCCGGGCCGCGCAGCTCGAGGTCGCGCTCGGCAATCTCGAAGCCGTCGGTGGTGTCGGTCAAGGCCTTGAGCCGCGCGCGCCCCTGATCGGTGATTGGATACTGATACAGCAGGACGCAGAACGACTGGTGCGGCCCGCGGCCGACCCGCCCGCGCAACTGGTGGAGCTGCGACAGGCCGAAGCGCTCGGCGTGCTCGACCAGCATGATCGACGCGTTGGCGACGTCGACGCCGACCTCGACGACGGTGGTGGAGACCAGGATGTCGAACTCGCCGCGGCCGAACGCCCCCATGACGCGCTCCTTGGCGTCCGAGGGCATGCGGCCGTGCAGCAGCGCGACGCGTAGATCCGGGAAGATGTCCTGGGCGAGATGGTCGGCCATCTCGGTGGCGGCCTTGAGGTCCACTTTCTCCGACTCCTCGACCAGCGGGTAGATGACGTAGGCCTGGCGGCCTTCGGCGACCTGGCGGCGGATGAAGTCGTAAATCTCCTCGCGGCGGCCCTCCGGCTTGGCCACCGTCCTGATGGGAAATCGCCCCGGCGGCATCTCGCGCATGATCGAGACGTCGAGATCGCCGTAGGTGGTCAGCGCCAGGCTCCGCGGAATCGGCGTCGCGGTCATCACCAGCACGTCGGGGTGCATCCCCTTGGCGCGCAGCGTCGCGCGCTGCAGCACGCCGAA
>JBDTOB010000603.1:0-2562 GCA_039933435.1 Acidobacteriota bacterium
AGCCAGTCAGACGGGTTCGATTCCCGTAGCCCGCTCCAGTATTGAATCGTCGGGGACTCCTGCTTGCGCGCCGCAGCCTTGGCGAAGGCGTGCACCCCGACTAGCGGATCTTCATTCCGCCGGCGCTACGCCGCCGGCTCTATTCCGGTCGCTCCCCTTGCCAGTCGTCGTCCCGCGCACCTTGGCACTCCGCTCGGCGCCCAGAGCGAGGAATCCGATCGGAGATCCGGTCGTTCGCGCGGCCTTGACCATTCTGGCCAGGACGGCTTCGAAGGAGCGCAGGTTGTGAAGTCCGGTGAGAAGATGCTGAAACCGCAATCGAGCGTAGCACGAAGCACCGCCGCACCTCTGGCACCATGGCACCTCCGGCACCATGGCACCCTGCCTGGCCTACTTCGAGAAATTGATCGTTACCTTCACCACCACCGGCACCGGCGAGCCGTTCAGCATCGTCGGCAGATACTCCCACTGCTGCACCGCGTCGAGTGCGGCCTGGTCGAGCAGCGGGACTGAACGGACGACGGTGGCGTCCGCGACCTTGCCGTCGACGCCGATCGTCGCTTCAATCTCGACCTCTCCGGACACCCCGGCCGTTCGTGCGATCGCCGGGTACACGGGCTGGACGTCCTTGATCTTCTTCGGCGGCATGATGCGCCCGCCGGGCCGGACCGCGGCGGCTTTGAGCTTCGCCCTCGCCTCGGCGGCGTCCGCCCTCCGCTTGGCGACGACAGCGGCCTGCTCCCGCCCGGTGGCCGCTTCGGCCTGCGCTTTCTCACCGGCGGCTTTGGCGGCGCTGGCGAGCTCTGTGGTCTTGCCGTAGGACTTGATCATCTTGGCGTCCTGAGCCTTCAGCTCGGCGTCGAGGGCGGCCTTGGCCTCCTCGGCCGCCTTCACCGACTCAGCCGCATACCGCGCCCCATCGTCCGCCGCGGCCTTGTCCACCGCCGCTCGCGCCGCTTCCACGTCAGCGCTGGGCGGCGACCCACAGCCGGCGACCGCGATGGCGAACAAGACGACGGCGGCGACCGGGAGTCTGGTGATGAGGGACATAGTGGGGTCCTCCTTCTGGACCGGGCCTGCGCACGCTGATCACCGGATACTACACCGCATTCCCCGCCGTCCGGCAACCGCAGGTCGCTCGCGGCCGCCGCGGCGTCACTCCCGTCTCCTGCCGCCAGGCACGGCGTGGACGCGGCGGCTCGACGTACGAAGCGCCGGAGTCGTCCGTTTGACAAGCTATGAGCTCAAACTATATACTTGTTAAATGGTTACAGTGTTACGTAACTCTTCGGAGCCTCGCCGGACGTTCACGAACGCCGGTCGGGGCGTCTTCTGACGCGCCGGTCTCCTTCTACTCCCCCACCATTTCGATCGGACATTGCGCGCGGCTGAAGAATCGGCTCGCGACGCCGGCAGGACGCATCGCGCCTGCCGCACATCCAGGAGGACGTATGAATCAGGACAACAAAGGCGGCGTTGGACTCGCGGAAACGGTCAAGAACGCGGTCGTCGGCACGGTACGCGGCGCGGGCGAAGTGGTCAACGCCGTGACCGAGACGGTCAGCAGCACGCTCGTCCACGCCATCAAGGGGACCGGCGCCGTCGGCGCCGCACTCACGGGGTCGGTGTCGGATGTCGTTCGCGGCGGGATCCAGGGAGCCTCGGCCATCGGCGGTGATGTCGGTCAGGCGACCAGGGGCGCCATGATCGGAGTCCTGCGCGGCACCAAGGACGTCAGCACCGAAGCCATGACCACGGTGTCGGACGGCGCGTGCACGGCGGTGAAGAGCGCCAGCGACGTCGGCGCCAACCTCGCCGCGGTTGCGAAGTCGGCGGTCGAGGGGGCCATCGAGGGCGCGCGCGAGCTCGGACTGGACGCGGCCGAAGCGGCCTCGGCGGCCGCGACCGGGGCGCTGCGCGGCGCGGGCGACATCAGCACGACGGCCGTCGAACAGGTCCGCAATGCCGTCACGGGAGTGATCTCGGGCGTCAAGGTCGTGGTCACCGAACCGTTCCGAAGCCCGACCACCCCCCGCGTCTGAATACCCGTGCCACTCCCGTGGTCCGCGCCAGGCGCGGGCCGCGGGTGGCACGCCCCTCTCTCCGCCTGACAGCCCTACCGTAGATATCCCCGCCTCGCTGTCACCTTCCCTTTCGCGTGCACCCGAACGTCAATCGGGTGCCAGCCTGCGGCATCGACACCTGTTGGCGTGTAGGTCAGCAGATACCGGCTGCGGAACTCGTTGACGATCCCGGTGAACGCGTCACTCAACCCCTCGCTGCGCTCCGCGTCGATATACCGGCCTCCGCTCTCCTCGGCGAGCGCCGCCAGAAAGGGCTTCGTGAGCGCCGACGGAAGCACCGGCGGAATGCCCTGCTGCAATCCCGAGCGCACGTCGATCAGGTAACCGGATGTCTCGGCCGGATCCCCCGGCAAGCCGACGCCATAGACGACGGCGTCACTCTGTCGCGCCACGTCCATCACCTGCCGGCCTGACAGCCAACTGGCCGTGTCGTCGCCATCGCTGAAGACAATCACCAGCGACCGGCCGCCCTGCGGAT
>JBDTOB010000604.1:0-2559 GCA_039933435.1 Acidobacteriota bacterium
CGACGCCGACGGCGATGTAGCAGACGGCGGCCACCGCCTGCGAGAGGGCATCAATGACCGTGAAGGCGGGAGCGGGCAGCGACACTAATTGGTGGAGGCGGCGGCGCGCCGATAGACGATGCGGCCGTCGAACACCGTGAGGACGACGGCCGCCGTCGAGAGGCGGTCCGGGTTGCCGTCCAGGACGTTGCTGGACAGCACCACGAGATCCGCCAGCATGCCGGGCTTGAGCGCGCCCTTGCGCTGTTCGTCGAAGGAGGCGTAGGCGGGCGCGGCGGTGAAGGCGTCGATGGCCCGTGCGATCGGAAAGCCGTCCGGCGCTCCGCGCGTCGCCGAGGCCGCGATCGCGTCGAGCGGATGCAGCGCGCCGTCGGGCCAGCCGGTGGCAAAGGCGACCCGCGTGCGCGCCGGGGTGATCGTCGCGGCGGGCCACGCCCGGGCGGCGCGCGCCTCGCCAATCAGCGGCGTCAATTTCTCGACGGCCTCGACGCTGGCGGCGGCCGCCTCGTCAGGCCTGACGACCGCGATGATGCCGAGCGGGCCGAACTTGGGGAGATCCTCGGCGCTGACGAGCATCAGCCGACCGATCCGGTGACGCCGTCCGCGGGCCGGCTCGGGGTTCGACATTGCGGCATGCTCGTAGGCGTCGAGCGCCATGCGCGCCGCGAGATCGCCGAAGGCATCGATGGTGATCTGCCAGCCGCGGGCATCGAGGAGCCGCACCAGGCGGTTGAGCTCGTCGGCCTGGATGGTCGTCGGCGGCGCAGGAGTGTCGTCCACGGGATCGGGATCGGCATCGAGCAGGGCTGCCGCAGATTGCCCGGCCGGACCGTCGACGGCGATATGAGCGCCGCCAACCTTGAAAAGGGGATCGTCGGGGAAGCGTCGGGACAGCGTGTCGAGGCTCGTGAAGTCGCGCTCGGTGGCGCCGGCGCCGACCGCGATCGACGCATAGACGCGCAGGTCGAGGGCGCCGGCGCGGCGCGCCTCGTCGTAGAGCGCGAAATCCTCGCCGGCGACGCTGGCGTCCTGCACGCTGGTGACGCCGTGCTCGTGCGCCTCGGCGATCGCGGCGCGCAGGCCCAGGGCCCGGTCGTTCCGCGTCGGCGCCGGGATCAGCCGCGTGACCGCGGCCGCGGCGGCGCGGCGCAGGACGCCGTTCGGCTCGCCGCGGCCGTCCTTCTCGATGCTGCCGCCCGCCGGCGTGGTCGTGCGCCGGGTCACGCCGGCGCGCCGCAGCGCCGCGCTGTTGACCCAGGCGGCGTTGCCGTCGGCCGAGAGAAGGCACGCCGGCCGCGTGTCGGTCACGCCGTCCAGCAACTGGCGCGTCGGGCCGCCCTTTTCGAACATCTCGCCGGACCAGCCGCGCCCGACGACCCAGGGCCGGTCGGGATGGGCCTCGGCCCACTCCGCGACCCGGGCGACGACCTCGTCCGGCGATTCGGCGCCGGAGAGGTCCACTTCCTCGAGCCGCAGGCCGCCATCGATGAATCGTACCTCCGCATCGTTGAAGCCGGGCACGATGGCGCCACCGCGCGCATCGACCATCACCGTCTGCGGCCGCTGCAGCCGCGCCACGTCGCGGTCGCTGCCGACGCGGAGGATCTGATTGCCGCGGATGGCCACAGCCTCCGCCGTACCGCCGGCCGCGTCGGCGCTGTAGACCTTGCCGTGAAAGACAATGAGGTCGACGGGGCCGTCGCTGTCGTCGCGCTGGGCGCCGACGATCAGGCCCGCAATCAGAGTGGCGGCAACAATTGCCACGACGACGTACGTGGTAAGGCGGGCGGCCATGACTTGTTCCGGGCGCGACGGTTTCGATCCGCCCGGCGCTCGGCCTTGGTGCGGCATTCTAGCACGCCAGGGGGGCCCGCATCGTTGGCGCAAGTCGTTGATTCTGCAGGTGGACGGCGGCGGTGGTACAGTGCTGCCGCATGCATCGAAGGGGCGGCGCGTGATGAAATTCGCGATTCTCGGATCCGGGGCGGTGGGCGGGTATTACGGCGCCAGGCTGGCGCAAGCGGGACACGACGTCACCTTCATCGCGCGCGGCGCCCATCTCGACGCCATCCGCTCACGCGGGCTGGCGGTGCGCAGCCCCGCGCTCGGGGATTTCGTGGCACGCGCCCGGGCCGAATCCGACCCCTCGCAGGTGGGCGTGGTCGATGTCGTCATCTTCGCGGTCAAGGCCTACGACAACGCCGCGGCGCTGCCGCTGCTCCTGCCGCTGCTCGGTCCGCACTCGTCGGTGCTGACGCTGCAGAACGGCGTCGACTCCGCGATCGAGACCGCAGCGGTCGCGGGGAGCAGCCGCGTCATCGGCGGGACCTCCTATATCGCCACCGCGCTTGCCGCCCCTGGCGTGATCGAGCAGACCGGCACGCACCGTCGCATCGTTTTCGGCGAGGTCTTCGGGGACCTGCCCAGGCTGACGCCCAGGGTGCGCGCCATTGCCGAGGCGCTCACCGCGGCGGACGTCCAGGCCGAGCCGGTGGACGACGGGCGGATTCCGATCTGGGAGAAGTTCATCTTCCTGGTGGCGCTGGCCGGATTCACCGG
>JBDTOB010000605.1:0-2557 GCA_039933435.1 Acidobacteriota bacterium
AGCTGTCGGCGCCGGGCAAGAAAAACTGGATCGAGACCAACGTCGCGCCAGGCCGCTCCGCGGCCGGCGACGAGGTCTCGGTCTGCCGCCTGACGCTCAGGCACGAAGACGGCGACGACCGCTGGGGATGGGGCGTGCAGTTCCACGTCCGCACCCATGACGGCGCAGTGCTGCCCGACTCGTTCACCTGCCTCGGCGCAGGGTAGAGGTCGCGTCACCGACGCCGCGGTGGCTGTCGGCAGTCGCCGCCACCAAGGCAGGCGACGACGCCCTTCCGGTCGCTCCAGGCGGCTATGGTGTCAGGCGCCGGGCGGCCAGGCGTGGGACCAGCAGGGGAGGATCAATGGGTAGCGGACTGATACCGGGATCGACCGACGGCCCCTCGGGCACGCTCGACATCGACGCCGGCACCTCGGCGCTGACCGAGTCGCCTGATCCGAGCCCCATCGGCCTCGACGCCCCGAGCGGCAGCGGCTCGAACACCGCCCCGAGCGCCGGCCTCGGCGTGGTCGGCTACGCCCGCGGCCATCGGGGACACCATGTCGGCGACGGCGAATGCTCGACGCTGGCCGATCGCGCCCTGGCGAGCGCCGGGGCCCGCGGCGCCGCCAACTTCGGCCCGGTCACGCCGGACGCGGACTACGTCTGGGGCACGCAGGTGACCCTCGACGAGCTGCAGCCGGGCGACATCGTCCAGTTTCGCAGCTACCGATACGATCGCGAGGTCTCGGTCGACAATCCCGACGGCTCGGGCACCAACGACGCCTCCTTCGAGGAGCGGCCCCACCATACCGCGATCGTCGAGTCGATCAACGGCAATGGCGGTGTAACGGTGCTCGAGCAGAACGCGCCGCAAGGGTCGGCGGTGCGTCGCGCGCAGCTGTTCTTCCGCGACAGCACGGTCACCGCCGGCCATCGGACCACGACGATTCGCGTCCAGGGGACGTTCTGGTTCTTCAGGCCGCAGCCGCGCTGATCAGTTGGCGACCAGGTCGGGCACCTGCTGCCGCGCCAGGTCGAGCAGCCGCGTCTTCAGGGGATCGCGCAACTGTGCCAGGTCGGGCACCGCGATCACTTCCTCGAACGCGTCGATCCCGGTCAGCTCCGCCACCTGCAGAATCATCTCGTCGGACGGACGCGTCGTGGAAAGAGGAATGCCGATGCGGGTGATGGGCAGCGGCCCGAATTCCGGCAGCGTCATCGTCGTGATCGGGAAGTGCAGCGCGTCGAAGACACTCATCAGGCCCGGCGAGTTGGCCGTTACCACATGCATCAGCAGATAGCTGAGGACCAGCGGCGTCAGCTCGTCGCCGCTCTGCAGTCTCGTCTTGAGGAGGTCGGGCAGGCGCTGCGGGCCGTAGCCGGAATAGGTCAGGGTCCAGGTCAGCGGCGAGCGCACCATGATCGTGCGGGAATCAGATCCGGACCGAATGACCCTCGCCGTGTCGACCGGCGTAATCTCGAGGCCGCTGCCAGACAGACGAAGCGGCACTGGGAGCTCGCGCGGCAGATTGAACGGCTTGGTCGCGGCCACCGATTCGTAGAGCGCGACCAGTTCCTTGTAGGCCTTCTCGGAGCGGCGGGTCGCCTCCTTGGTGCCGTCTTCGATGTAGTCGCCGAGGACCATCTTCGGGCGCAGCAGCGGCGCCAGCGTCCCGAGGTGCTCGGTCATCTGCGCTCGCACGATGTCGGCGATCGCCCGCGTCAGCTTCCTGAGCACCAGCAGCGACTGCGTGCTGTCCCGTGCGTCCATCTGAGACGACTCCTTCCGAGTGCCGGCTCGGGCGCGAGCCGCTTGCGGTCCGGCTCAGAGTAGCGGTGCCCCCCTGGGTTGTCAAACGCCGCGGCGGGCCGCGCGGCGGCAAAACCTCAATCTTTCCCGCGGCTTCCCGGGGATGCGTTGCGGGGGGAGGTCGGCTACCATAGGCTCTCGAACTATGGCTAATCCCGCAGACTTCGGCGCCAATGCGTCGTACGACCGCGCGGTCGCGGCGCTGGCGGAGAAGTCCTACGACGTTGCCCGCCGCTGGGTCCTCGAGGCGCTGGCGCAGAATCCGGAACACGCGGGCGCGCGGGCGCTGCTCAGCAGGCTCGACTCGATGCGGCGGCCGCCGCTGCGGACCGCGGGCGACGGCGCGCCGCGGTCGTCACCATTCGCTGCAGCGGCCCCTGAAGCCGTCTCCACCGACCCGACCATCCTCATCGGCCACGCCAGTCGGACGCCACCGCCAGACGAGATCGAGCCGACCATTCTCGTCAGGCGGCCTGAGCCGCGGCGTCCGCCGGCGCCTGACCCATTCGCTCCCTCACGTCCGCCCGAGCGAGACTCGACACCGGTCGCGGAGCCGACCATCATCAGGCGCCCGCCTGACCCGCCCAGGCCGCAACGCGCGGCAGCGGCCGCGGCCGGCGGCGGCATCCTCGAACGCTGGCGCGACCTGTTCGGCGGCCGGCGTGCCGCCGCCCCTCGTGCCGCGGCCGCCACCGCAACGGCAGCCCGGCCGGGCGGGTTCAGCCCCGGCATGCGCCGCGCCGCCCTGGTGGCCGGCGCGGTTGT
>JBDTOB010000606.1:0-2556 GCA_039933435.1 Acidobacteriota bacterium
TCGGTCACCCCGACCCACTGCAGCGTGTAGAGCTGGAAGTTGCCGCGGCGCACGTCCGCCGACAGCGACTGCAGCTCCGACGTCCTGATGTCGAGGGCGATGCCGACGCGCGCCAGGTCGTGCTGAATCGCCGCCGCCTGCAGCCGGTAGACCTCGGAGGTCGAGGTCTTCAGCGACAGCTTCAGCCGCGGCAGCGGACCGCTGCCGTCGGGATCCCGATACCCCGCGGCGTCGAGCAGCCGCTCGGCCTCCGCCGGATCGTGTGTGAAGTCGAAGACGTCCGGCTCGAAGGCCCACGACATCGACGGGACGATGCCGACCGCGGTGGCCGCGAACCCGCGGCGAAGGTAGCGGACGATGGCCTGGCGATCGATCGCGTAGCCGATCGCCTTCCGGACCTCGACGTGGCTGAGCGCCGGATCCTGCAGGTTCATGCCGATGTAGGCATAGTCGGTGCCCGGCGCCGTCGCCACCTGCATCCGCCCCTCCTCGCGCAGCTGCCAGACGATGTCGGGCGACAGGTCGTTGACGACCATGTCCACCGTGCCCTTGCGCAGCTCGAGCCCGCGCATGGTGTCGTCGGGGATGACCTTGAGGAGCAGCCGATCGTTGGCTGGGCGGCCGCCGTAATAATCCTCGAACGCCGCCAGCTCGACGCGGTCGTCGGCGACGAATCGCACCAGCCGGTAGGCGCCGGTCCCGATCGGGGCCTGCGCGTTCGCCGCGCCCGACCCGGCCTGCACGATCCCCATCACCAGGTTGATCGGAAAGGAGGCGGCCGGGGCCTTGAGCTTGAACTCGACGCTGTAGCGGTCGAGCGCATTCACCGCGGCGACCTGGCGGTAGGCGCCCGACCGTCCCTTGAAATTCGGATCCAGAAAGCTCCGGAAAGTGTAGACGACGTCTTCCGCCGTCAGCTCGCGGCCGTTGTGGAAGCGGACACCCTTCCGCAGCCGCGCGATGTAGGTGAGCGGGTCCGGCTGCTCGATCGCCTCGGCAAGATCCGGGACGACCTTGAGCTGGTCGTCAATGCGGACGAGGGTGCTGAAGAGCAGCTGGTGCACCTTCTGCGACGCCGCGTCGGTCCCGACGCGCGGATCGAGGTTGATGACCGCATCCGCCATGCCGACGACGATCGTGCCCGGCTCGGGCGCGGCACGCCGGCAGGCGGTCGTGGAGAAAGCCAGGAGCACCAGCGCGAACCACGGCGCCCAGGCGCGGCCCCTCATTCTTCGGCTCCTGCCTTGAGCTCCGCCAGCAGCGTCAGCGCCCGCATCGGCGTGATGGCATTGACGTCGAGCGCGCGCAGCCGGCGGTGGATCTCGTCCTCGGCCTCGGCCGCCGGTGCCTGAAACAGTCCGAGCTGCCGCTGCGTCATCGGCCCCTCGCCGCTCAGCGACGGCCGGCCGCCGCGCGACAGCTCGTCGCGCTCGAGGCCGTTGAGGATCTCGCGGGCGCGGCCGACCACCGCCGGCGGCAGGCCGGCGAGGCGCGCCACCTGGATCCCGTAGCTGCGATCCGATCGCCCCGGCACCACCTTGCGCAGGAAGACGATGTCGTCCTTCCATTCGCGGACGACGACGTGGTAGTTGGCGACGCCGGGTACGGCATCGGCCAGGTCGGTGAGCTCGTGATAGTGGGTGGCGAAGATCGTCTTCGGGCGGGCGCGCGGGTTCGACGCCAGGTGCTCGGCCACCGCCCAGGCGAGGCTGAGGCCGTCGAAGGTCGAGGTGCCGCGGCCGATCTCGTCGAGGATGACGACGCTGCGCGAGGTCGCGCAGTGGAGGATATTGGCGGTCTCCTGCATCTCCACCATGAAGGTGGACTGGCCGCGGGCGATGTTGTCCGAGGCGCCGACGCGCGCGAACAGGCGATCGACGACCGGCAGCTTGGCGGTGCGCGCCGGCACGAACGAGCCGGCCTGCGCCATCAGGCAGAGCAGCGCCGTCTGGCGGAGGTAGGTGGACTTGCCCCCCATGTTCGGCCCGGTAAGGATGACCAGCTGGTGGGCGCCGGCGTCGAGGGTGACGTCGTTCGGCACGAAGGCGCCGGCGGCGTGCCGCTCGACCACCGCGTGGCGGGCGTCGCTCGCGATCAGCTCCTCGCCGTCGTGCATCTGCGGCTTGATGTAATTCTGGAGCGACGCCGCTTCGGCGAGGGCGCTGAGCACGTCGAACGACGCCAGGCCCCTGGCGGTGTCCTGGACGCGGGGCGCTTCAGCGGCGACGCTCCGCCGCAGCGCCTCGAAGATCTCCACTTCGCGCTCGAGGATGCGCTCGTCGGCGCCGAGCACTTTTTCCTCGTAGGCCTTGAGCGCCGGGGTGATGAAGCGCTCGCCGCCGGCGATGGTCTGCTTGCGGTGGTAATCGGCGGGCACGTTCCCCAGATTCGATTTCGAGATCTCGATGTAGTAGCCGAATACCCGGTTGTAGCGGATCTTGAGCGACGAGATGCCGGTGCGGCTGCGCTCGGCCTCCTCCATCTCGGCAATGCGCTGCTTCCCGGACCGGCTGATGCCGCGCAGATCGTCGATTTCGGCGTCGATGCCGTCGCGGA
>JBDTOB010000607.1:0-2552 GCA_039933435.1 Acidobacteriota bacterium
GGTCGATCCATCTACAACCCCCTCTTCGCCAGCGTGTTCTGGGACACCGAAGACCTGATGCTCGAGGACGTCGATCGCATCGAAGTGATCCGCGGGCCGGGCGGCGCCGTCTGGGGCGCCAACGCGGTCAACGGCGTCATCAACATCATCACGCGGCCGGCAACCGAGACGACCGGGCTCCTCGTCCGCGCCGGCGCGGGGACGTTCGATGGCGGCGGCGTTGCGATCCGCTACGGCGGCGCCACCCGTCAGGGGGCCTATCGCAGCTACGCCCAGTTCTCCACGCACGGCGGTTCGGTGGGCCCACCGGGCGCCGCTGACGATCACTGGCTCAGCGGCACCGGCGGCTTTCGTGGCGACTGGGCCGTCGGTGCCGACGCTGTCATGCTGCAAGGCAGCGTCGCTGCCGGACAGGAACGGCCACTGTGGATGAGCCTCGATCCGGCGCTCGGCGCGCAGGCCAGGAGTGCCGGTGTCTCCGAGACGCAGGTCGCCAACGTGCTCGGTCGATGGACGCGGCGGCGCGTCAACGGCGCGACGCTGCAGCTGCAGTCATTCGTGGACGTGGCGCACCGGCGGGAAGCGATCGGCGAATATCAGCGGGGTACGGGGGATCTTGACGCGGTGTATCACACCAGCCTCGGCCCCCGTCACGACCTCGTCCTCGGCGGCGGGTATCGCTACATCCGCGAAGCGATGGACGGCGGCAGTGGCTATCGGTTCACGCCGAACCGCGCCCAGCAGCACCTCGTCAACGCCTTCGTCCAGGACGAGATCGCGCTCGCCGGCAATCGGGTCGTGGCGACGCTCGGCGCCAAAGTCGAGCAGGCGACCGGGGTCGGGGCGAGCCTGCAGCCGACGGCACGCCTGATGTGGCACCTGTCACCCGCGCAGCATCTGTGGGGCGCCGTCTCCAAGGCCGTCCGCACGCCGTCCCTGATCGACCGCGGCATTCATATCGATTACCCCGCCGCCGTCCAGACGACGGTGCCCGGCGATCCAGCGGCGGGCATCCCGGTCGCGATTTCCGTGCAGGGCAACCCGGCGGCGCGGAACGAGCGCCTGATCAGCACGGAGGCCGGCTATCGGCTCGACATCGGATGGCGGGCGGTGGTTGACCTCACCGGGTTCGTCGGGCGCTATCGGCACCTCCAGACCGCCGAACCGTCGGCGCCGGACCTGAGGTTCATTGACGGGCATCCGATCATTGCGGTGACGGCGATGACGCAGAACCTCCTTGATGCCGAGACGAAGGGTGCCGAAATCTCCGCACGCGTGACAGTGAGCTCTGCGTGGCAGCTCGATGGCAGCCTCTCGGTATTCGATCTCACGCCGCACCCCGACGCGGCGAGCCACGATCCGATCGCGGCCACCGCCGATGGCGACGCGCCCGCGTATCAATGGCGCGGGCATTCGGCGCTGTCGCTGGGATCGCGCGCCAAGACCGACGTGCTGTTGCTCTACGTCGGGCCGCTGGCCCGGCTGGCCATTCCGGCGTACACCCGCGCCGACGTCCGGTTCGAGTGGGCGCTGACGTCCCGCCTCGCGGCCGTCGTCCAGGGACAGAACCTGCTCAGTCCTTCGCACCAGGAGTTCCTGATGGACCCGATGACCATGGTGTCGACACGGGTGCCACGCAGCGCCCGGGTGCAGCTCGTCTGGCGACCGTGACCTGAGAATCATCATGAACAACGCTCTCGAAGCCTGGTTTCATCGGCTGTCGCTGGTCCGCAAGCTGACCGCGATTGGCGTCGTCTCCGCCACCGCGTCGCTGGCCATGGGCGGCGCCGTGCTGGTCGCCTACGACCTCACCGCCGAGTATCACGACGAGGTCCGCGAGGTCTCGATCATCGCCAACGTCGCCGGGATCAACAGCGCCGCGGCGCTGACCTTCGACGATGCCCGGGCCGCCTCGGAGATCCTTTCGGCGCTGCGATCGAACGCCCACGTCATCGCCGCCGCCATTCAGCTGCCGGACGGCCGCGTGCTGGCGCGGTTCGATCGCGATCCGTGGCGCGCCCAGGTACCGCCGCCGGCGCCTGCCGCGTCCGGGCCGCAGCACTACACCGATCTTCGCGCCGGAACGATGACCGTGATCGTGCCGATCGTCTTCAACGACGAACGCATCGGCTTCGTCTTCGTGAACTCGGACCTCGCAGAGATCCGGGCGCGAGTCGGCCAGTACCTGGTGGTGCTGGGTGTCGTGCTGGCGGCCGGAATGGCGCTGTCGCTGGTGCTGTCGAACCGCCTCCAGGCGATCATCTCGTCGCCCTTGTTGCGCCTCACCGAGGTCACCCGGCGGGTGACCCGGGATCATCTCTACGACGCCCGCGTCGAGAAGGCCGACGACGACGAGATCGGCGAGCTCATCGACCGCTTCAACGACATGCTGATCGAGATCCAGCGGCGCGATCAGCAGCTGCTGCTGCAGCAGAACGAACTGGAACAGACGGTGGACGCGCGGACCGTCGAGTTGCGCTCGACCAACGAGGATCTGATCGCGGCGCGCGACAAGGCGATGGAGGCCAGCCGCGCCAAGAGCGAGTTCCTCG
>JBDTOB010000608.1:0-2531 GCA_039933435.1 Acidobacteriota bacterium
TACCGCTCCGAGAACGTCTTCTTCTCGGGCTCGCAGAGCGTCTACGTCTACAACTCGCTCGAGGATTTCTACACTGACGCCAACGACGGCCTCGCCAATCCGAACCGGACGGTCTCTCCTGTGTCGCTGCGCCGTTTCCAGGTCACCTGGAACAACATCCCCGGACAGGAGAAGCCGCTGCAGCCGCTCGACGTGCAGTATGCGGGCGTCTATGGCCAGGACGACTGGGCGGTGGCCAAGAATCTGAAAGTGGTGCTGGGGCTGAGGGTCGATGTGCCGTTCTTCGCGAAGACGGGGTATCAGAATGCGCTCGCCGACGCCATGACCTTCAGGGATCAGGGCGGGCAGGCCGTCCACTACCAGACCGCCAAACTGCCCGACCCCAATATTCTCTGGTCGCCGCGCATGGGCTTCAACTGGGATGTCGCCGGCGACCGCAGCACGCAGATCCGCGGCGGCAGCGGCATCTTCACCGGCAAGCCGGCCTACGTGTGGATCTCCAACCAGATCGGCAACACCGGTGTGCTGACCGGATCCGAACAGCTCGACAACACGACACTGCGGCCCTTCAACCCGAATCCCGATCGCTACAAGCCGGCGACAGTGACGGGTGCGCCGGCCAGCAGCTACGCGCTGGCGGTGACCGACCCCGGATTCAAGTTTCCGCAGACCTGGCGGACGGATGTCGGCATCGATCGCCGGCTGCCGTGGGGCGTTATCGGCACCGCCGAATTCCTCTACAACCGCGACGTCAACGGCGTCCGCTACATCAACGCCAATCTGGCGGCGCCCAATGCCTCGTTTGCCGGTCCCGACGGGCGGCCGCGCTGGGTGGGCAGCAACCGCATCAACAGCAATGTCTCGAGCGCCGTGGTGCTGCAGAACCAGAACGTCGGCCGCTCGTGGAATGCCGCCGTTTCGGCATCGAAGACGATGAGCAACGGCTTCCTGCTGAAGGGGGCCTACAGTTACGGCGAGGCGAAGAACACGGTCGACCCTGGATCGATCGCGCTGGGCTCGTGGAACAACAATGAGCATCCCGGCGATCCCAACAACCCGCCGCTGGCCTATTCGAGCAATTCTCCCGGGCATCGGGTGTTCCTGGCCTCCGCCTACAGCAAGGAGTTCATCCCGCACAGCGCCACGACCATCTCGATGTTTTTCGAAGCGCGGACGATCGCGAACAACAGCTACACGTTCTCGGGGGACCTCAACAGCGACGGCGGCACCAGCAACGATCTGATCTATGTGCCCCGCGACGCCTCTGAGATGAACTTCCAGGCGTATTCGGCGGCAGGGCGGACCTATACCTCGGCCGACCAGGCGCAGGCGTGGGACGCGTATATTTCCGCCGACCCGTATCTGAGCAAGCGGCGCGGTCAGTACGCGGAACGGGGAGCGGTCTTCCTGCCGATGGTGCGCCGGATGGACCTGAGCGTCGGTCAGGACGTCTTCGCCAGCCTGGCAGGGGCGCGGCACTCGTTCCAGGTGCGGCTCGACATCCAGAACTTCGGCAACCTGCTCAACAAGAACTGGGGCGTCAGCCAGCGGATCGTCCTCAGCAACCAGCCGCTGATCGTGCCGTCGGCCGCGCAGGGCGGGGCCGTCGATGCGAAGGGGCAGGCCCAGTACCGGCTCCGCACCATCAACGGCGACTTGATCACCACGCCGCTCGAGTCGACCGCCTCGCTGAGCGACACTTACAGAATGCAGGTCAGCCTGCGCTACCGCTTCAGATAGGCTGCCGGGAGACCTCGGCCAGACGCCGCCACCGCCCGAGGCTGCCGCTGCAGTCCCGGGCGTTTTCTATTTCCGGCGGCTTTTTGCGGGGCGCGTCAGCCCGCGGTGGGGCGGACGGGGTCGGACCCTGTCGCCTCGATGGCCCGGCGGGTGCGGTCAACCGCCTCGCGCAGGTAGTGCTCGTCGAGCTCGACGCCGATGAAGTCGAGCCCGAGGCGGGCGGCGGCCACGGCGGTGCTGCCAAGGCCGAGGAACGGGTCCATGGCCAGGCTGGCGCGGGTCAGGCCGTGCAGCTTGAAACAGTACTCGGGTACTCGCGGCGGGAAGGTCGCGGGATGCGGGCGATCCTTGTCGCGGCTCTGGATGGTCTCGTAGGGGATGAACCAGGTGTTGCCGCGGCAGCGCAGGTTGCGGCCGCCGGTCTGCCAGCGGTCGATGTTCGACGCGTCCTGGTAGGGGACACCGATGGCGCGGCGGTCGAGCGGCGTCCGCGCCGCCCGGGTGAAATGAAAGATGAACTCGTGGCAGTCGTTGACGAACCGGGCGCTGTTAATCGGCTTGTAGTGGCCGACCGCCAGGTCGCGGTCGAGCGACGGCCCGCCCGACCCCTTGTCGATGGCGACCGACTTAATCCAGTGGATGGTGTTCTGAAGCTCGAGATGCGCCCGCGCCGCCAGGGCGACGTCGATGCCGGTCCAGGGATCGGAGGGCTTGGCGCCGACGTTGAGGAAGAGCGAGCCCTCGGTGTCCAGGACCTCGCGCGCCGCCGCCACCCAGCGTCCCGTCCATTC
>JBDTOB010000609.1:0-2526 GCA_039933435.1 Acidobacteriota bacterium
CCGGCACCGCGATGTACTGAACCGCGTGCTGCTTGCGGGCTGGATCCTCCGCGCGGAAGTTGAACGGCCGCAGATAGACGGCCTCGTAGCTGCTGTCGTCCTGGCGATGAAAGGCGACGCCGACGAAGCTTTGCTGCAGGACGTCCTTGCCGCGGATGTCCACCTCGATGGTGCCGGACCGGAAATCACTCCCCTCCACCCAGGCCACGCCGCTCTCCGCCGCGGCCGACAGGCGGACGCCGCTCCGATCCGGAGTCCTCGTGAGTTCGCGATTGACGGCCCGTAGTTTTTTGGCGTCGAGCGCCTTCGCCAGATCGATCGCCTGCCGCTGGCTTTGAGCGTCGCGACCCGTCGCGGCGGCGGGAGGACCGGCGGCTCCGGCGATGACGCAGGCCGTCAGCAGGGCGGTCAGCATGTTCGCGTGTGGTCGATACATGAGTCCTCCTTGTCGCAGACAGCCTCGCTGCGCGCCCGCTGCGTCAGCCCTCCTTACTCTTCTCCTTTTTCGTCGCGGTTCCGTTCATCACATAGGCGCCGCCGGCGAAGTCGATCTGCGCGGCCGTCTTGCCGTCCTGGTCAGGCGTCAAGGACACGACGGCGTCGACCGCGTTGCCCTCGTAGAGGAATGAATAGGCGAGATCGAGACTCTTGCCTCTGAGAGCAATAGTACTGATCGGTTGCTTCTCGAGCATCTCGGAGGAGATTTCGGCGGCGACGTTGTCGCCGACGGCGCTGATCGCCAGCGTGAACGCTGCGGGACCATTGGGGCCCTCCAGTGCCAGCGTCCACTCACCGAGAAACGGCGCGGCGTCCACCGCCGACACCTGGGGCGTGGCCTGCACGGCCGCCACGGCACCACCGGTGCCTCCGGCATTCGGCAGCGCGAGCACGAAGACGGCAACGGCCGTGGCATGCAGGAAGGCTTTCATCGTCTTGATCTCCTGAAGTGTCGGTGGTTGCGCTCAATGCCTGTCCGGGACGGGGCAGCTTGAGGCCCACGAGTATAAGCCTGATGCGCGCCCCCCGGAGCCGGGCGGACGGCGCCCGGCTGGGGTACGATCACGGCGATGGCCACGCCAGACTCGACAGGAGAACGGCTGCGCTGCTGGATCGCCCGCCACCGCCGCGTCTTCGCGCTCACCGGGGCCGGCTGCAGCACCGCGTCCGGGATCCCCGACTACCGCGACGACCAGGGCGAGTGGAAGCGGCGGCAGCCGGTGATGATCCAGGCGTTCCGCACCGAGGAACCGGTCTACCGGCGCTACTGGGCGCGCGCCTATGCGGGCTGGCCGCGCTTCACGACCGCGGCCCCGGGCGCCGCGCATCGCGCCTTCGCCTCGTGGGAGGCTGCGGGCACCCTCTCACGGCTCGTCACCCAGAACGTCGACGGCCTCCACCAGCGGGCCGGCAGCCAGGTGGTCGTCGATCTTCACGGCCGCCTCGACGAGGTCGTGTGCCTGGGCTGCGGCGAGCGCGCTTCGCGCGCAACGGTTCAGGCGAGTATGACCGCGGCCAACCCGTCGTGGCAGGCGGTGCCGGCGTCCGCGCCTGACGGCGACGCCGACATCGATGCCGCGCTGATCGAGTCGTTCGCGGCGCCGCGCTGCGAACGCTGCGGCGGTCTGCTCAAGCCGGACGTGGTGTTCTTCGGCGAGAACGTCCCCCGTGGGCGCTATGAGGACGCGCGCCAGGCGCTGGCCGGCGCCGACGCGCTGCTCGTCGCCGGGTCGTCGCTGATGGTCTACTCGGGATACCGCTTCGTTCGCCTGGCGCACGACGCCGGCCTGCCCATCGCCATCGTCAACCGCGGCCGCACCCGCGGCGACGATCTCGCCGGGCTCAAGGTCGAAGGGGACGTCGGTGCCGTGCTCGCCGAAGCGGTCGCCGCACTGACCTCCGCGATGTGACAACCCGGTGGACGAAATCGGCCGCGGTTGAACAACGTCTGCCGCGTCCCACGAAGCGCCTTCCAGGATGCGAACTCCTGACAAAAACAAAGGGCCGGGTCAGATGACCCGGCCCCTTGCGTGCACTCGCGGGACGATTACGCGCAGCCGGAGGTGGTGCCGCAGTTGGCGCACTTGTAGCAGGAGCCGCTGCGCACCATGATCGATCCGCAGGTCGAGCACGGCGGCGCATCCTCCTGGTTCTGGATGGCCGCGAACGACGAGATGGTGCGCGACGACAGCGCCCCGGTCGGAGAGGCGCCGGCCGCCGCGGCGACGTCGAGCGGCAGCTGCTCGGGAGTGGTCACCGTTTCCTCGCGGTTGTTGACCCCGGCGCGGTACTGCGCTTCCGGCGACAGGAACTTGGCCGCCATCCACCGGAAGATGTAATCGACAATCGACTTGGCAAAGCGCACGTCGGGGTTCTTGGTCATGCCCGAGGGCTCGAACCGCACGTGGCTGAACTTGTCGACCAGATCCTGCAGCGGCACGCCGTACTGCAGCGCGTAGCTGATCGCCTGCGCAAAGGCGTCGGCAAAGCCCGAGATGGTCGAGCCCTCCTTGGCCATCACCAGGAACA
>JBDTOB010000610.1:0-2522 GCA_039933435.1 Acidobacteriota bacterium
CCACCGGCACGACGCCGACGCTCGTGCTGACGCTGCCGCGCGGCCGGCGCACGCTCAGGCACGGCGGCGAGGTGGCCATCTCCGGCGCTGTCGGCGGGGGCGCCGTCAGTCTGAACGCGCCGCTGGTCTTCGCCGGCTATGGCATGGACGACAAGGCGCTGGGTTACGACGATTACCAGGGGCTCGACGTGTGCGGCAAGATCGCCGTGGTCCTCTGGGGCTCGCCCCTCGGCATGGACAGCGAGGTCGGCGCCTACCTGCAGAGCGAGCAGCGCCGCGTCGCCGCCGCGCACGGCGCCGTCGCGCTCATCGGCATACCCACCCGGGCGTCGGCGAAAGCTTTTCCCTGGCAGAGTCTGACCGCGCGTGCCGCAAGGCCGCAGACAGCGTGGCTGCAGCGGGACGGCACGCCGTTCGATTCAGGCGATGGCCTGCAGGCCTCCTTGTTCATCGCCCCTCGCGCCGCGGCATCGCTCTTCGACGGCGCGGCGTCGACACTCGACCAGATCCTCGATGCGGCCGATCGTCCGGGAGGACGGCCGCGTGGCCTGCCGCTCGCCGTCCGCGCCGCGAATCGCGTGTCCACCACGGCCCGCCGCTTCTCCAGCCCGGAGGTGATCGGTGTCGTCGAGGGGGCTGATCCCGTCCTCAAGCACGAGTTCGTCGCGCTGATGGCCCATGCGGACCATCTCGGCGTTAACTCCCGCGGCACCGGAGACCGGATCAACAACGGCACGATGCCGCCGGCGTCGCCACCCTGCTCGAGGTGGCGCGCGCGCTCGTGACCGGGCCGGAGCGGCCGCGGCGATCGATCCTGCTGCTGGCCAACACCGCGGAGGAAAAGGGACTGCTGGGCGCCCGGTATTTCGCGAATAATCCGACGGTGCCGCTCGCACAGATTACCGCGGCCATCGACCTCGACATGCCGATGCTGCTCTACGACTTCACCGACGTCGTTGCCTACGGCGCCGGGCATTCGACGCTGGAGCCGGTGCTGCGCCAGGCCGCCGCCGCCATGGGAGTGACGCTGTCACCGGATCCGATGCCGGAGCAGGCGGTGTTCGTGCGATCGGACCATTACGCGATGGCGCGGCAGGGCGTGCCGGCGCTGATGCTGGCCACCGGCATGGCGAACGGCGGCAAGGCGGCGTGGGCGGCATTTCTGTCGGGCCGCTACCATCAGCCCTCGGACGATATGTCCCAGCCGATCGTCTGGGCTGCTGGGGCAAAGTTTGCCGAGGTCAACTACCGGGCGCTGCGGGCACTCGCCGACGCCGACCAGCGGGCCCGCTGGGTCACGGGAGATTACTTCGGCAACCTGTTCGCGCCGCAGGCGCCGAAAGCCGATAAGCCGCCCGTGCCATAGCCGTCGGCGGGTGACCCGGCTGTCAGCTCCCAGTTCGTGGCGTCGTGTCGAAGCAGCCCTCGAAGGCGTAGAGAAGATTTTTCACCTCTTCGCCGTTGGCGCCCAGGATCACCGGACCGCCCAGGGTAGCTTCGGCGGTGTCGACGACGGCGGTGTAGCAGCCGTCTGCCGCCACCGTCAGGTCGTAGCTGTCCCGCATCATCGCCTGGTTGGGGCCGTGCCACATCAGCACGCAGATCCAGTCGCCCGCGCCGCCGCTGCCGCCGCCAGGCGGCTGCTTCCGGCAGCTGGCGGTCACGCTGAGGCTGGACGCCGCGACCGCCGGCAGCCCGACCCGGGAGAGCTGGACTTCGACCAGATTCGCAAAGGTCGGAGCAATCGCCCGCTCGATGCGGACCGAGGTAATCGGGCTGCCGCCGCACCCGCCTGCCGCGGCGACGCCGGCGATCGCCAGCAGGCGGCCGAGCGCGGCGAAGACTCCTCCCTTTCGCATCTCACCCCTGTATGTCGCGGCGCTGCAGCAACCGGTAGGCGGCCGTCACACACCCGACGAACCAGACGACGCTGACCGCCGCGGCGTCGAGCAGCGGCCGGTAGTACGGGTGCTGATGCAGCAGCCCGTGCCAGGCGCTGAATCCCGACGTCAGCACCAGCCGGCGGTAGATGTCCGATCCATCCACCAGCGCGCACAACTGCATCGTCAGCGCCGCAAGCACCGGCAGCCCGACACCGGCGGCGCCGCTCCGGGTCGCCACCGAGACCAGCACGGCCAGCGCGACGAAGGCGAACGCCGGCGGCAGCACCGACAGCCAGGCCCAGAGCACGGCGGCGAGCGCCCTTGCCGGCGGCAGGAGCGCGCCGGACAGGTCCACGAGCGGTTGGCGTCCCACCAGCACGAGCCCCGCCGCGAGGCTGGCCAGCGCCAGCACCGCGATGGCGATCGCGGTGAAGGCAAGGCTGGCCAGGACTTTCCCCGCGAACACCTCGCCACGGCTGCGCGAGCGCGTCAGCACCGTCGTCCATGTCCGGTGGCGGTCCTCGGACGCGAACACGTCGCCGCCGATGACGCTGGCCACGACCGGCAGCAGCCACAAGGCCGCAAAGCCGAGCACCACCAGCGGCGTCGCGAAGCCCGAGTCCCGCATCGCCCGGCCGA
>JBDTOB010000611.1:0-2521 GCA_039933435.1 Acidobacteriota bacterium
GCCCCGGACCAGCAGCAGGCCCTCGACCGCTCCATCGAGCAGCTCGACCAGCTCTTCCTGCTGGTGATTGTCGGTGAGTTCAACGCCGGCAAGAGCGCCTTCATCAACGCCATCGTCGGCAGCCGGGTCGCGATCGAGGGGGTGACCCCGACCACGGCGCAAATCAACGTGCTGCAATACGGGGAGACAGTGACGCAGGAGGCGCGTGGGCCGGCGCTCCGCGTCATCACCGCCCCGGCGCCGCTGCTGCGCGAGATTCACATCGTCGACACCCCCGGGACCAACGCCATTCTGCGCGAGCACGAGGCGATCACCGCCGAGTTCGTGCCGCGGTCCGACCTGGTGCTCTTCGTCACCTCCGCCGACCGCCCGTTCACCGAGACCGAGCGCGCCTTCCTCGAGCAGGTGCGCGGCTGGGGCAAGAAGGTGGTGGTGGTGATCAACAAGATCGACATCCTCGAGGGGGAGGCGCAGATCGCGGAAGTGACCGCCTTCGTCGCCGAGGGCATGAAGGCGCTGCTCGGCGTCAGCCCCGAGATCTTTCCGGTCAGCGCCCGGCTGGCGCTTCGAGCCAAGATGGGGGAGCCGGCGTCGTGGGATGCCAGCCGCTTCGCGGCGCTCGAGCGCTTCATCCGCGACACCCTCGACTCGCCTGGCCGGGTGCAGCTCAAGCTGCTCAACCCGCTGGGCGTCGGCGCCGCGGTGACGGCGCGGCTGGCCGCGGCCGTGCAGGAGCGCGCCGCGCTCCTCAAGGACGACTTCTCGACGCTCGATGACGTCGAGCGCCAGCTGGCGCTCTATCAGCAGGACCTGCTGCGCGACTTCGAGTTCCGCATGGCGGACATCGACAGGATCCTGCTCGAGCTCGAGCAGCGCGGCCAGCAGTACTTCGACGACACCATGCGCATCGGCCGGGTGATGGATCTGCTCAACCGCAGCCGCATGCAGCAGGGCTTCGAGCAGCAGGTGGTCGCCGACGCCCCGCAGCAGGTGGAGCGCAAGGTCAGCGAACTGGTCGACTGGCTGGTCGACGCTGACCTCCAGCAGTGGCAGGACGTCACCCGCCACCTGGCCGAGCGTCGCCGCCAATACGAGGACCGCATCGTCGGCGACGCCGACGCCGGCCGCTTTCATTACGACCGCACCCGGCTGCTCGACTCGGTCAGCCGCGAGTCGCAGCTGGCGATCGATTCCTACGACCGGCGCAAGGAAGCGAGCGAGCTCGCCGACGGCGCCCGCAACGCGGTCGCGGCGGCGGCGGCGGTCAGCGCCGGCGCCGTCGGCCTGGGCGCGATCGTCACCATCGCGGCGACGACTGCGGCGGCGGACGTGACCGGGCTGGTGATGGCCTCGATCGTCGCGGCGCTCGGGTTCTTCATCCTGCCGGCGAAGCGGGAGCAGGGCAAGCAGGAGATGCGCCGCAAGATCGCGGCGGTCCGGCAGCGCCTCTCCGACGCGCTGCGCGAGCAGTTCACCCGGGAGATCGGCCGCAGCGGCGACCGCATCCGCGAGAGCATCGCCCCCTACAGCCGCTTCGTGCGCTCCGAGGGGGAGAAGCTGGGCGCCACCGAGCGCGAGCTCACCGAAATCGCCGCGGCGCTGGCCTCGCTGCAGGCACGGATCGAGCGCCCGGCGGTCTGACGTCCGGCGCGGGCTCGGATCCGCGGGTATGATGGCCCGATGACCCGGGCCGTTCGCGAAACGATCAACACCAGCCTCATCCTCCTCGGCATCCTCTCTGCCGCCGTGGGCATCAAGGGGTTCCTGCTGCCCAACCACTTCATCGACGGCGGCGTCACCGGCCTGTCGATGCTGCTGGCGAAGGTGTTCGGCATGCCGCTGGCGCTGTGGCTGCCGCTCGTCAACCTGCCGTTCGTGGCGCTCGGCTTCCGGCAGATCGGCCGGGCCTTCGCGATCCGCAGCGCCGCGGCGATCGGCGGGCTCGCCATCGTCCTCGCCACCGTGCATTTCCCCGTCGTCACCCCGGACCTGCTGCTGACCGCGGTGTTCGGCGGCATCTTCCTCGGCGCCGGCATCGGCCTCGCGGTGCGCGGCGGCGCCGTCCTCGACGGCACCGAGATCGCCGCGCTGCTCATCAGCAAGCGCAGCCACCTGTTTCGGGTCGGCGACGTCATTCTCGCCTTCAACGTGGTGCTGTTCCTCGGGGCGATGTCGGTCCTCGGCACCGAGCCGGCGCTCTACTCGATCCTGACGTATGCGTCCGCGGCCCGGACGCTCGACTTCGTGATCAACGGCCTGGAGGAATACACCGCGCTCAACATCGTCTCGCGGCAGAGCGGCGAGATCGCGGCGCGGATCATGACCGATCTCGGCCGCGGCGTGACGATCTACAAGGGAAGAGGCGGCCTCAGCGAAGAAGATCAGGAGATCCTCTACTGCGTCGTCACCCGGCTGGAGATCCGCAAGGTCAAGGCGATCGTGCGGGCGGTGGATGCCCGCGCCTTCGTCACCTCGCACCCGCTGGCCGATGTCGACGGCGGCGTCGTCAGCCGCGCGGCGC
>JBDTOB010000612.1:0-2521 GCA_039933435.1 Acidobacteriota bacterium
ACGCTGCCGGAGCTGGCGCGGCTGCTGGCCAGGCGCTTCGGCTTCAAGTGCAGCGTCTTCATCACCACCGATCCGAAGACCGGCTTCATCGAGCCGGGCAGCTCCGATATCTCCGGCCTCGAAGCGCTCGACACCGCCGACCTGCTCGTCGTCGCGCTTCGGTTCCAGGATTTCCCCGACCGCGAGATGCAGCACATCGTCGACTACCTTGACCGCGGCGGCCCGGTGGTGGGGCTGCGCACCGCCACCCACGCGTTTCAGATCAAGCGTCCGGATGCCAGGTTCCTGAAATACGACTGGCACGGCGTGGACGGCTATCCGGGGGGCTTCGGGCGGCAGATCCTCGGGGAGACGTGGGTGTCGCATTACGGGAAGAATCACGCCCAGAGCTCGCGGCTGCTGCTGCAGCCGGATCAGGCCGGGCATCCGATCCTGCGGGGAGTGAAGGATGTCTGGGTGCAGTCCGGGGGCTACACGGCCGCGCCGATCGAGGGCAGCCACGTCCTGGCGCTGGGAGAGATCCTCGACGGCATGACACCTGACGCGCCGCCGGCGCCGGACAAGAGCCGGCAGCCGGTCGCCTGGTATCGTTCCTACACGGGCACGGCCGGGAAGGCGGGCCGGGTCTTCACGACCACCCACGGCGCATCGGAGGACCTGCTCAACGACGGCTTTCGCCGCATGGTGGTGAACGCCTGCCTGTGGGCTGCGGGTCTCGAGACCAGCATCCGCGCGGATCTCGACGTCGGCCTGGTCGGCCCGTACCATCCCACGACGTTCAGCTTCGGCGGGCACGTCAAGGGGGTCAGGCCCGCGGACCTCGCCGGCTGGGATTCCCCCATTCCTCCCGCGGGACAGCGGTAGAATCGCTCGACAGCCCCATTTCCGGAGTGCATCGATGACGACCACGCGTAAATTCCTTGCGGCCTGCGCGGCAGGCCTCGCGCTCACCTGGACCGCGCACGCCGCCGCCACGGCGCCGCCGCCGGCCGCCGCCCAGCCGGCGGCCCAGCCGTTTCAGCTCCATGAAAAGGAGCACATCAGCATCATCGGCAACACCCTCGCGGAGCGGATGCAGTACGACGGGTGGATGGAGACGATGATCTACGCGCGGTTTCCGAAGCACGACCTCGTCATCCGCAATCTCGGCTTCAGCGGCGACGAGGTCGGCACCCGGCTGCGGTCGAAGAATTTCGGCACCCCGGACGAGTGGCTGAGCGGAAAAGGGGCGCCCATCGGCGGCTACGAGCAGAACCGCTTCGAGGGCACCAATACCAGGACCGACGTGCTGTTCGCCTTCTTCGGCTACAACGAGTCGTATGCCGGGCAGGCCGGCCTCGACAAGTTCAGGCAGGAGCTGACCGAGTGGATCCGGCACACGCTGGCGCAGAAGTACAACGGCACCTCCGCCCCCCGGGTCGTGCTGTTCTCGCCGATTGCCCACGAGGATCTGAAAACCCCCGACCTGCCTGACGGCCGCGAGAACAACCAGCGTCTCGCCCTGTACACCAGCGCGATGGCCGACGTCGCCAGGGCCGAGGGGATCACCTTCGTCGACTTGTTCAAGCCGAGCGCGGCGCTCTATGCGTCGGCGAAGCAGCCGCTGACGATGCAGGGGATTCATCTGACGGCGGAGGGCAACCGTCAGATCGCGCAGGTGATCGATCGGGGCCTCTTTGGTGCGCCGAAGACCTACGATCAGGGGTATCTGACCAGGCTGCGGCAGGCGGTGCTCGACAAGGACCTGCGCTGGTTCGACCGCTACCGCGTCACCGACGGCTTCGCGACGTTTGGCGACCGCGCCTTTCTGACCTTCATCCGCGGCAACCCGCGCGACGTCAGTCTCGAGAAGATCGGGCCGGTGGCCAAGGAAGACATCCTGCCGACCAACTACGAAGTGCTGCAGCGCGAGGCGCAGGTGCTCGACGTGATGACGGCCAATCGCGACCGCCGGGTGTGGGCGGTGGCGAGCGGCGCGGGAGCGTCAGCGGCCGATCCCAAGGTCGACGACAGCGACACCCCGCCGCTCATCAACGCCATGACCAACGAGCCCGGCAAGGGACCGGATGGCGCGCACATCTACCTCGATGGCGACGAGGCCATCAAGCAGATGACGGTCGGCAAGGGGCTCAAGGTCGAGTTGTTCGCGTCGGAGAAGCAGTTCCCCGACCTGGTCAAGCCGGTGCAGATGTCCTTCGATACCAAAGGACGGCTGTGGGTGGCGGCGTGGCAGAGCTATCCCCATTGGAACCCGAAGAACCCCAAGGCGGACAAGCTGCTGATCCTGGAAGACACCGACGGCGACGGCCGCGCCGACAAGAGCACGGTGTTCGCCGGCGACCTCAACAACCCCACCGGCTTCGAGTTCTACAACGGCGGGGTGATCGTCGCGCAGGCGCCGAACGTGGTGTTCCTCAAGGACACCAACGGCGATGACAAGTACGACACCAGGGAGTACCTGCTCCACGGCTTCGACACCGCCGACACCCACCACGCCATCAACAGCTTCACCTTCGATCCC
>JBDTOB010000613.1:0-2521 GCA_039933435.1 Acidobacteriota bacterium
GGCAGGCGATTCAGGGCATCTCCGATCTGATCCTGGTGCCCGGCCTGATCAACCTGGACTTCGCCGACGTCAAGACGATCATGTCGGGCATGGGCCTGGCGATCATGGGCACCGGCTTCGCCGAGGGCGAGGGGCGCGCGATGGCCGCCGCCAACGCCGCGATCTCGAGCCCGCTGCTCGAGGACGCCTCGGTCCGCGGCGCCCGCGGGGTCATCATCAACGTCACCGGCGGACCCGACTTGTCGCTGATCGAGGTCAGCGAGGCGTCGGCGATCATCCAGGAGGCCGCTCACGAGGAGGCCAACATCATCTTCGGCGCGGTCGTCGATCCGAAGATGGAAGGCAAGGTGAAAATCACCGTGATTGCCACCGGTTTCGACCGCCCGGCGAATCGGGCCTCGGGCGCCGGCACCACCACGCCGGTGGACCTGCAGTCCTATTCCGCCTGGAAGCAGGAGGTCCCGGAGCGCGTGGCGGCCTCGGGCGGCGGCGGTGGCGGCCGGATGACCTTCTCGCGCCGCCCCGGGCTGGACCTGCCGGCCGCCGCGGCGCATGCCGCCGCCGTCGGCGAGTCGTCTGCGCCCGGCGCCGAGTTCGAGCCGGTGTCGCCGCTCGATGTGCCGGCATTCCTGCGCCGCCAGGCGGAGTGACACACCGGGCCGGCTGAGCCGGGGCGGGGGGGCCGCGCGTGGTAAACTTGGAATATCCACGGCAGGCGGGAGGGGCGGCGTCTGAGGACGATCGCCCGCACCGCCTCGGCAACCCCGGCGATTTCCCGCGGCGTTCCGCGCCGCCCTCCGCACGTCGTCTCCGGCATATCAATGAAGAACTGGCAGAATCGCGAACGCGCGCGTGACGTCCTCGCGCGCGAGGTCGGCTACGTGAGCAAGCCGCACGCCGGCCGGATTCGCGTCGCCCTGGTCTTTCCCAACACCTACTTCGTCGGGATGTCGAGCCTCGGCTTCCAGACCGTCTACCGGCTCTTCAACGACCTCGACGACGTCGTCTGCGAGCGGGCCTTTCTGCCACCCCGGCAGGAGCTCAAGACCCAGCTCGAGTCGCGGACGCCGCTGCTGACGCTCGAGTCGCAGACGCCGGTCGGCGACTTCGACGTGATCGCGTTCTCGGTGTCGTTCGAGTGGGACTACACCAACGTGCTGACGATGATGCGGCTGGCCGGGGTGCCGGCACGCGCCGAGGCGCGCAACGGGCATCATCCATTGGTGGTGATCGGCGGCGCGGTGACGTTCGTCAACCCGGAACCACTGGCGCTCTTTGCCGACGTGATTGCCGCCGGCGAAGGGGAGATGCTGATCCCGGCGCTGGCCGGGGCGATCCGGGCCGCCGGCAGCCGGGACGAACTGCTGCGCCGGCTGGCGGCGGAGCGCGGCTTCTACATCCCGTCGTTCTACGACGTCCACTACCAGGCGGACGGCACGATTGCGGGCTTCGAGGCGAAGGCCGGGACCGGGGCGCCGCCGGTGGTGAAGAAGGCCGCGGTGAAGAGCACCGATCACCTCGATCCGCCGGCGACCTCGATCTTCACCCCCGACACCGAGTTCGGCTCCCGGTTCCTGATCGAGGTGGTGCGCGGCTGCGCCAACCTGTGCCGGTTCTGCTGGGCCGGCTACAACTACCTGCCGGTGCGGGCCTTTTCCGCGGACCGGATCCTGGAGCTGGCGGCCGAGGCGAAGAAGTACTCGAGCAAGGCCGGGCTGGTGTCGATTGCGCTCTGCGACCACCCGGAGATCGAGCGGATCCTGACCGGCCTCCTCGACCTGGGCTTTTCGATCAGCCCGGCGTCGCTGCGGCTCGACGACCTGACCGATCCGATCGTGAAGCTGCTGCGCAAGAGCGGCGAGCGGTCGATCACCATCGCGCCGGAGACCGGCTCGGACCGGCTGCGCCGGGTGATCAACAAGACCGTCACCAACGACGAGATCCTGGCGGCGACCGAACTGATCTTCGCCAACGAGGTCGACAACCTGAAGCTGTATTACATGATCGGGTTGCCGACCGAAGACGACGAGGATCTGGTGGCGATCCGCGATCTCACCGCAGCGATGCGCGAGATCATGCTCAAGCATGGCCGGCCGCGCGGCCGCCTCGGGCGCATCGTCGGCAGCGTCAACCCCCTGATTCCGAAGCCGGGTACGGCCTACCAGTGGATGGCGATGGAGGACCCGGCCGCCACCGAGATCAAGGCCAAGCGCCTGCGCCACCTGCTGGCCGGCATGGACAACGTCTATTTCAACATCAAGTCGGAGCGGCATTCGTATTACCAGGCCCTGCTCTCGCTGGGCGACAGACGCGTGGCCTCGACCATCGAGGCCGCCGAGCGCAACGGCGGCAACTGGCGGGCGGCGGTGGCCGAGACCGGCCTCGACGCGGCGTTTTACATCTTCCGTGACCGGTCGGCCGACTCCGTCCTGGCCTGGGACATCATCGACGGCGGGATGAAGAGCACGTTCTTCCGCTCGGAGTTCGACAAGGGCCTCCGCGAGGAATGGACGCTGCCGCC
>JBDTOB010000614.1:0-2518 GCA_039933435.1 Acidobacteriota bacterium
CCGACCTGCTGCTGCAGTGGACCTGGCCCGGCAACGTGCGCGAGCTTCAGAACGTTGTCGAACGTGCGCTCGTCCTGGCGCGCGGCAGCCGCATCGAGCCGGAAGATTTGCCCGAGGAGGTCCGGCGCCTCCAGGCGGCTGAGGTTCCCTCCGGTTCGCAGCGGCTCGCAGACATCGAGCGCCGGCATATCGAGCGTGTGCTCGAGGATGCGGGAGGGAATCGGACCAGGGCCGCCGCCATCCTGGGCATCGGCCCGGCGACGCTGTTCCGCAAGCTGAAGGCTTACGCTCAGCCGGAGGCGTAGGCGGTCATGACGTCTGGAGGCGCTTCAGCATCCGGTTCGCCCAGGGAATGAAGTACTTCCAGTTGGGCCCATCGGTGTGGCCGCCGTCGTGCTGCCGCCACGCCAGTTGGCCATCGAGCAGGCCCTCGTTCACCGCCGGCATCTTCTCGGTCTTGTAGTCGTCCGATCGTCCCAGGGCCTTGGCCCCCAGCAGACGGAACACCGGCTGGGCGGCAATCGCCGCCATGAAACTGCCCTGCTGGTCGAGCCATTTGGCATCCCCTTTCTCCGGGATGCCGTAGCTGATAAAGGTCGGCCGCGGCGCACAGAGCGCAATCAGTTCGTGGGCGTCCACCGGGATGTCCGTGGCGGTCTTCGATCCAAACGACGCCTCCTCGGCGCCGTACGTCAGGAAGTTTCCGGCCATCCAGTGGTATTCGCCCGAGCCCGTCAGGCTCTCCACCGCCTCGCCGAAGTTGCGGCGGTGCAGCTTCGCGCCCCCTTCTCCGGATGAGCCGATCAGGACGACGGCGAAGCGCTGGTCGAAGGCCATGGTGACGAGCGCGGCCTTGCCGTAGCGGGAGACCCCTTCGATGCCGACGCGTCGTGCATCGACCGTCTTCAGCGTCTCGAAGTAATCGAGGGCGCGCGACGCGCCCCAGGCCCACGCCCGCAGCGCCCCCCAGTCGTCCGGCTTGCGGTGCTTCCCCCTGTTGACCAGGCCGATGATCCCTTTCGTCAGGCCGGCGCCGTTGTCCGCCTGGACGCTGGCGGGATTGAGCGACCCGTAGCCCCATCCGTCGGCGATCAGCTGCTCCGTCGACGACGGACCGCTCGGCGCCGCGCCGGGCGGCAGGCCGCGCCCTGTCGGCATCGCCGACGGCAGCAGGCCGCTGCCGAACATGATCATCACCGGCACCGGCCCGGTGGCCGCCCTGGGCGTGACCAGCGTCATGCGGATGTCAACCGCGATCGACGGAAACGACGAGTTGTCCACGTGCCCGACCAGCTGCCGGCCGACGACCGGCTGCTGACCAGCCGTCCATTCTTCCCTCCCGGTTTCCGACCAGGTGACCTTCGGCACGGCGTGCGGGATCCGGCCGAGCACCTCGCGTTCGAAGTCCTCGACGATCTCCGGGCGACGCTCGGTGTTCCAGGCGCGCGCCGACGTCACCTTGCGGCCGTTGCGGAGCGTCAGCGGATCGGGAAGGTTGGGATACGGATTGGCCAGGGCCTCGTCGTAATTGGCGTGGTTGGGCGCGGACTCGTTGCCGCTCGGCCCAGGCCGCAGCGTGCGGATGCCGAGCTGCTGCATCATGTCCTGATGATCGGCCGCGGTGGAGGCGGCCAGCGCCTCACGAGCTGCCGGGTCAGGCGGCTGCTGCGCGCCGGTGACCGCGACGACAGCGGTCAGGACGGCCGACGCAAGAGCTATGCTTCGCATCGGCGGATTATAGGCGGTCGGGGCCGCCAGCACGGCAATCTCCTCCGGCCCTCGGAATGAATCTCGAATCACGAATGCAAGGATGACGACACACCGGCGTCCGGGTGGAGGCGCCGCTTCGGGTTCGCCGCCGCGTGCGAGAATGAAAGGTGTGTGACGGGGAGCGACCGACCCTCGGCCGTCATTGCATGGGAGGATACGTGCCCCGGACGGCTCTTGAAGATCTGCTGCGCCTCACTTCGGCGCCTGTTGCCATCTCGTTCACCGACGAGCCGCCGCCCGGCGTGCCCCATGTCTCTGCGGTCGAGCCGGCCGGATGCGGCTACTGGCGGCGCGCCGCCGACGGCGAGGCCTTCTACACCGTGGCCGACGATCACAAGCGCTGCCCGGTCGGCGCCCACACCCACCACGTCGAGCTGTCGCCGGCCGAACAGCAGGAGCTGATGTCGCTGGTCGGGACGATGGTCGGGCTCTCATACCTCACGATGGAGGAGGTCCCGGCCATTCCGCGGCGCCGGACCGCGCTCCGGGTCGCCACCTATACACCGCTCGCCGAGGCGCCCGCCCCCCCTGACGTCGTCCTGGTGCGCGGCAACGCGCGGCAGCTGATGCTGCTGGCGGAGGCGGCGCAGGCGGCGGGCGTCGCGGGCACCGGCGGCACGCTGGGACGTCCGACCTGCGCGGTGCTGCCAGAGGCGATCAACTCGGATCGCACCGCCGCCAGCTTCGGCTGCGTCGGCAACCGGGTCTATACCGGCGCCGGCGAGAACGACGCGTATTTCGCCATCCC
>JBDTOB010000615.1:0-2513 GCA_039933435.1 Acidobacteriota bacterium
CGACGATGCGGCGGCCGCTGGCGGTGGCCATGCGGGAATGGGCGGAGTCGGCGGCGGGAATCGAGGAGGCGCCCGGCAGCGTCAGCCCGAGCGCGTCAACCGCGGCCGCCATCGTCGAGGCGGTGCCCATCGTCATGCAGGTGCCGAAGGAGCGGGCGATGCCGTCCTCCATCTCGCGCCACGAGCATTCGTCGAGCGTGCCGGCGCGCCGCTCCGCCCAGTATTTCCAGACGTCGCTGCCCGAGCCGAGCACCTGGCCGCGCCAGTTGCCGCGCAGCATCGGGCCGGCCGGCACCAGCAGGGTGGGGTAGTTGGCGCTGGTGGCGCCCATGACCAGCGCCGGCACCGTCTTGTCGCAGCCCGCCATCAGGATGACGCCGTCGGCCGGGTACGAGCGCAGCGCCTCTTCCGCTTCCATCGCCAGCAGGTTGCGGTAGAGCATCGTGCTCGGCTTCATCAATGTTTCGCCGAGCGTCAGGACCGGGATCTCCATCGGGAAGCCGCCAGCCTGCCAGACGCCGCGCTTGATCTCCTCGGCGCGGTTGCGGAAGTGGGCGTGGCAGGGGTTGGCGTCGCTCCAGGTGTTGAGGATGGCGATGATCGGCTTGCCGGCCATGTCCTCGGCGCTGAAGCCCGCCTGCTTGGCGCGCGAGCGGTGGCCGAAGGATCGGAGGTCGTCCTTGCCGAACCAGCGGTGGCTGCGGAGCTCGGTCGGCGCGATGCGCGGACGGCTCATGCGTCCGCTCCGGCGAGTGCCGCGGCCACCGGGCGGAGCTGCTGAAGGCGATCGGCGGTGA
Organism: Acidobacteriota bacterium; assembly: GCA_039933435.1. Classification (GTDB taxonomy): domain Bacteria; phylum Acidobacteriota; class Vicinamibacteria; order Vicinamibacterales; family 2-12-FULL-66-21; genus JALZOC01. Next base: position 798 of record JBDTOB010000615.1, read on the forward strand.
GCGGCGAGACGAAGGGGGGGATCGGACCGCACGCGGCAATCCCGGCAAGCGCGGTGGCGTGGTGCAGGACGCGGGCCGGGCCCCAGGCGTCGCGGATATCCTCGAGCGGCATGAAGAGCGCGCGCAGCCGCTCCGCCGCGTCCCAGTCGGCGGCCGAGGCGGCGGTGAACAGCTCGCTGCATCGGTGCGGGGCGAGGCATCCCGAGCCGGTGGTGAGCCCGCCGAGTCCGAAGTCGCGCAGGTGCACGATCGCCGGGCGCTCGCCCATGCCGCTGATGACACGCCGCTTGTCGACGCGCCGCAGCAGTCCGTCGAGATAGGTGTCGCTGGCCGGATCGTCGCGGACGACGGCGTATTTGATGGCGACCGCGACGCCGTCCTGGATCAGCCGGCCGACGGCGTCGAGCCCGCGCTCGAGGTCGGCGCCGAAGCCGTCTTCCGACTTCAGATACAGAATCAGCGGGACGCCACAGGCGTCGGAGATTTCCCGCATCCCGGCTTCCATGCCCTCAGCGTCGCGCGGATCGCCGCAGGGGAGCGTCATCACACAGCGGAAAGCGTGGCGGCGCAGCAGTTTCGCCTGGTCGATGGCGCGGCCGAACGACGGCCCGACGCTCGGAATCGCCCAGCGCGGCGCCGCGAAGCCCGCGAGCCACGCGATGAGGGCGTCGTATTCCTCGAGGGTGATGTGGTACAGGAACGCGTTGCCGCCGTAGAGGTAGCGCGTGATGCCGCCGTCTTCGATCCGACTGGCCACCACTTCGGCGGCGTCGAGGTCGAGCGTGCGTCGGGCATCGGCCCGCCGCGGCAGGGGGGGCACCGCATAGACGCCCCTGAGATCTTCAAGCGGGATGCCGCTCATTCAGTGCTGCCCCCGCGCGGCATAGGACTTCGCGACGTTGTTGCGCGCGTTGGTGACGCTGAAGCTGCCGTCGTTCCTGGCGGATACCTTGAGGCCGTAGGCCGTCGTCTCGTCGACGTTGGCGATATGGTCGGCGCTGGTGTTGGCAGCGGGCCCGGCCTGGACGGCGGTGTGCAGCTGCCAGAAGTCGAGCAGGCCCGGCGAGTCGTGGACGATCTTCCATGCCGACGCGGCCCCGCCCTTGGTCGCGCCGTTGTTCATGATCGCCGCCCGCGGCGCCAGCGCGTGAACCAGCGCCGGCGGTCCCGACTGGGTGTTGCCGTGGTGCGAGGTGAGATACAGGTCGGCCGTGCCCAGCAGGTTGGCCGGGCAGGCGAGCGCGAACTCCTTGTTCCAGGTCAGGTCGCCGAGATCGACCATGCGAAAGGCGCCGTACTTGATCACCAGGCCTACCGAGCGCGCGTTTTCCGACGGGTCCTCCGGCTGCGGCTGGTGCGCGGCGCAGAGCGGATTGGCGGCGCCGGCGCCCGCGAGCGGCGCGTGCATCGTCTCGCCGGCTGACGCGACCACGGTGACCTCGACGCCGGTCAGTGGCAGGGTATCGCCGGGCTTGACCGAGAGATGCTTGCCCTTGCCGCGGCGCTCGAGATACGCGACGTAGCCGGCATCGGCGGCGCTCCCGACCGTCGGGCCATGGTCGACGAAGGTGCCGACCGGCACCCGGTTGGCAATCGCCGGCACCCCGCCGACATGGTCGGTGTGATAGTGCGTGACGACCAGGTAGTCCAGCCTGGTGACCCCGGCCTGCTTCATCGCCGCCTCGATGCGTCCGGCGTCGCGTCCGTCGAAGCCGG
>JBDTOB010000616.1:0-2508 GCA_039933435.1 Acidobacteriota bacterium
GGAATCAGCGGCAGGTAGAGCGCGACGCGGTCGCCGCGCTTGACGCCGAGCGACTTGAGGACGTTGGCGAAGGCGCTGACCTGGCGGAAGAGGTCCCAGTAGGTCAGGGTGCGGCGCTCGCCGCCTTCCCCTTCCCAGATGATCGCCGCCTTGTTGCGCCGCGCCGTGCGGGCGTGGCGATCGACGCAGTTGACGCTGACGTTGAGCTTGCCGCCCCCGAACCAGCGGGCGTCTGGGGACTTCCACTCGAGCACCGTATCCCACGGCTTCATCCACTCGAGCTCGGCGGCGAAGCCGGCCCAGAAGGCCTCGGGATCCTTCGCGGCCCTGGCGTAGATGCCGGGATCGGAGATGTTGGCGGACGCCGTGAAGGCCTTCGACGGTGGAAAGCGGCGGTCTTCGCGGAGGAGGGCGGATATCTCTGACATGGTTGCTATGGCTGCCTGGTGAGCTCCCCTATTCGTGCGCGGGCGGCCGCGGCGCGGGACGTGTATTCCGCCCCGGCGTAGGCGAGGAAGCTGCGGTAATGTTCGACGGCGCGCGCCGCCTGATCGGTCCGATCGTACACCTGAGCCAGATTGTAATGCGCGGCGGCGTTTCGCGGCTCGACGGCAAGGGCGCCGAGCAGAGTTTCGGCTGCCAGCCCGGGCTGGCCGGTGTCGCGCTGGGCGAGCGCCATGTTGATGCGCGCGTCAACGCTGCGCGGCGAGAGCTTGAGGGCGGCGCCGAACTCGACCATCGCCTCGTCCGGCCGCCCCTGCTTGAGCAGCGTCACGCCGTAGTTGTTGTGGGTGCCGGCATTCCTCGGCTCGATCACCAGCGCGCGCTGCAGCTCGTGGGCGGACTCGTCGAGCAGGTTCCTGTCCTGGTAGAGCAGGCCGAGATTGTTGTGGGCCTGGGCGTCGAGCTCGTTGACGGAAAGCAGGGCGCGATAGTGCTGGAGCGCGTTCTCGAAGTCGCCGAGGCGATGGTAGTAGAGCGCGAGATCGAGATCGCTGGCCGGCCGGGTGGCGGCGCGGGGCGCGGACAGCAGCGGCGTCGGCGCGGTCAGGGCGGCGGGCTGCCGCGCGGCGCCGGCAGCCTCGGGGCGCGCGGAGGCGGCAGGCGAGGACGGCGCGGAGACACGCGGCGTCTGAACCGCTGGCGGCGGCAGGCTCGGCCGGGGCGGTGCGGCGACGGCGGCGGGCGCGGAGGCGGCTGGCGTCTGAATCGCGACCGGCGGTGGAATGGGCCGGGCCGGAGCGGCGGCCGCGGGAACGGATTGCGGCGGCGCCGCGGCAGCGCCGCTGCTGCCGGCGAGCGGCGGCGGCGCCACCGGGATCGGCCGGGTCTCCCGATGGGTGAGGTTCCAGCCCACCACGACGGCTCCGAGCGCGCCGGCAGCGAGCAGTCCGTAGGCGCGGCGGGAGCGCTGGCCGCGGCCGCGCCGGGGCGGCACGTAGCCAAGCGTGGCGAGGACGGCATCCCCCTGCGCGGTGCGCGGCGGTGCGATCGCCCCCCGGGACTGGCGGCCACGCCGCAGGGACTCGAAGAGCTGGCTCACTCGCTTGTCAGCCGCGCGTCCGCGTACCCGGGAAGCTGCCTGACGCGCGCCTCGTCCTGCCGGGCGGCGGCGATATCGGTGTAGGGGCCGACGTAGACCTGGTGCCAGGTGCCGCGCCCTTCGGGGGCGATGCGCCCGACGCGCACGTGGTAGCCGAGGCCGCGCAGCTGGTCGAGCAGCGCCGCCGCTTCGGCGTCCTGCCTGAAGGATCCGACCAGCACCGAGTACGAGCGCGTCCGCGCCGCTCTGGCCCCCTCGACGTTCGCCGCCGGCCGATCGGTGGCGGGCGCCGCGGCGGTCCCGCCATCACCGGCGGAGCCGCTGGTCGCCACCGGCCCGGATACGCCGGCACCTGACGGCAGCCGCGGTGCGGCGTCGGTGACGCCGGCCGGGGCACCGGCCTTTGGCGGCTCGAGTGTCGTGGTCACGATCGCCGGGGCCGGAGCCGCGGGGCGCGAACCGCTCCGCGCTTGCACGCCGGACCCGCCAAGCCAGGCCGCCGTGGACAGCATCGCCATCGCCGCGGCGCCGGCCGCGAACGCCCCGGCCCGCCGCCGCAGCCAGCCGACCACCGACGAGCGCGGCATCGCCAGGTCGAGCCCGGCCGCCGCGGCCGCCACCATCGGCGGGGTGATGCGGTTGGTGCGGGCGGTGTAGCCGCCGAGCAGCGCGCGATCGCACACCAGGTTGATCAGCCGCGGGATGCCGCCGGTATAGCGGTGCACCAGGTCGAGCGCCTTGGGGGCGAAGCTGACGACCGATCCCCCTCCCGCAATCGTCAGCCGGTGCGCCACGTAGGCGCCGGTTTCCTCACGCGTCAGCGGCTTCAGCTCGTAGCGGATCGAGACCCGCTGATCGAGCTGCCGCAGCTCGGGCGAGCGCAGCAGGTCCTTGAGGTTCAACTGCCCGACCAGCACGATCTGCAGCAGCTTCTCCTTGTCGGTCTCGAGATTCGAGAGAATGCG
>JBDTOB010000617.1:0-2506 GCA_039933435.1 Acidobacteriota bacterium
GTCGGGCGCCTGGTCCGGATCCACGTCGTCAACCTCACCGAGTTCGACCTGCTCAACAGCTTCCATCTGCACGGCATGTTCTTCGACGTCTTCCGCACCGGCACGTCGCTGCAGCCGTCGGAGACGACCGACACCCTGATGCTGTGCCAGGGAGAGCGCGCGATCCTCGAAACCCGCTTCCGCTATCCGGGCCGCTTCATGTTCCATGCGCACCAGAGCGAGTTCGCCGAGCTCGGATGGATGGGCATGTTCGAGGCTGGAGTCCGCGATGACGCCTGAGGTAGCAAAGGATCGCTGGTCGAGGGGCCGCCTCGCGCTCGCCGCGCTCCTGCCGCTGGTGCTGCTGGCGCTGCTGGTGGCGCACATCATCTCCTCGCGCCCCGGCGAGACGCTGCGCGGCGGCGCGGTGCCGCCGGTCGAACAACTGGTCCTCGAGCGGCCGCGGCTGCAGCCGGGAATGATTTCGCTGCCGTTGCTCAACGACGGCGCGGACCCGGTCACCATCGCGCAGGTGATCGTGGACGACGCCTACTGGTCGTTCACGGCGTCGAGCGGTACGACCCTGTCGCATCTCGGCCGCTCGACTCTGACGATTCCGTATCCGTGGGTCGAAGGCGAAGCGCACCTGCTCAAGGTACTGACCTCCACCGGTGCCGTCTTCGAGCGGGAGATTCCGGTCGCGCTGGCGTCTCCCGAGCCGGACGCCCGCTACTTTCTCTCCTTCGCGCTGATCGGGCTCTACGTCGGCGTCATCCCGGTGGCGCTGGGGCTGCTGTGGTTTCCGCTGGCGTCGCGCGTCGGCGCGACCGGTCTCGACGTCCTGCTGGCACTCACCCTCGGGCTGCTCGGCTTCCTCCTGATCGACACGGTCGGCGAGGGCCTCGAGCGCGTCGGCGAGCTGCCCGCCTCGTTCCAGGGCCTGTCGCTGTTCGTCGCCGCGGCCATCGGCGCCTGGATCGCGCTCGATGTCGTCGGCGCGGCGCTGCGGGGCCGGCGGGTGACGGCGGCGCGCGCGGCGGAGTCCCCGGGGGCGATCGTCGCCCTGCTCGTCGCGGCCGGCATCGGCCTGCACAACTTCGCCGAAGGGCTGGCGATCGGCGCGGCCTTCGCGCTCGGCGAGGCGGCGCTCGGCACGCTGCTGATTGTCGGCTTCACGCTCCACAACACCACCGAGGGGCTGGCGATCGTCGCGCCGCTGGCGAGGGAAAAACCGTCGCTGGCGACGCTGCTGCGGCTGGGAGCGATTGGCGGTGTGCCGACGATTGCGGGCGCCTGGCTGGGAGGACTCGTGCACTCTCCGGTCGTCGCGGTGCTGTGCCTCGGGCTCGGCGTCGGCGCCATCGCGCAGGTGATTCATCAGATCGGCAGGCAGATGGCCGGCGCCCGGACGGCCTCCGAGTTCCTGGCGTCAGCGCCGGTGGCGCTCGGCCTGCTGGCAGGCTTCGGCATCATGTACGCAACCGGGCTGCTGATCGGATGACCATGGCCCGAAAGCGATTCGCCGCGGGACTGGTTGGACTGATAGCGCTCGGCGTGGCAGCGGCCGCCGGAGTGGCCAGTCAGGATGACGGACGCGCGTCCGGCCCGGTTCACGAGATCCGTCTCGTGGTCCGGAACATGACCTACTACGTGGAAGGCGACTCCGAACCCAATCCGACGCTGCAGCTCCGCCGCGGCGAGCGGGTCAGCCTGCGGCTGCGCAACGACGACCCGGGGATGATCCACGACTTCGCGGTCGCGGCGTGGAAGGTCGGCACGCCGAGCCTCGCGGCCGGCGGGGAGGCGCGCCTCGACTTCACCGTACCGGACGCCGCCGGGGCAGCCGCGTACGCCTGCACCCCGCACGGCCAGATCATGCGGGGTACGATGTCGGTGGAATGACGTCCGGCCCGCGCCTGCCGCTCCGCCGCTCGCTCGAAACCGCCGCCGGCCGGCGCGCCTACGCGCGGCGGCTCTTCGCCACGATCGCCGATCGCTACGACCTGATCACCGTGCTGCTCTCCTACGGCCAGGATCGCCGCTGGAAGCGGCAGCTCGCCGATCTTGCGGGGCCCGTGCAGGGGCGCCGCGTCCTCGACCTCGCCTGTGGCACGGGAGACATCGCGTTCGCGCTCTCGGCCCGCGGCGCTGCGGTCACCGGGCTGGACCTGACCCACCGGATGCTGCAGATCGCCCGCGCGCGCGGCGCCACCGCGGGCAGAAGTGCACAGTTCGTCACCGGCGATATGCTGGCGCTGCCGTTTGCCGATGCCGGATTCGACATGGTGACGATCGGCTACGGGCTGCGGAACGTGCCCGAACTGCGGCCCGCGATCCGGGAAATCCGCCGCGTCCTCAGGCCAGGTGGCGTGATGCTGTCCCTGGATTTCGACCGCCCGGCCAATCCTGTGCTGCGGACGATCTATCTCGGCTACCTCACCATCGCCGGCTCACTGGTCGGGCTGCTGCTGCACCGCGACCCCGACACCTACCGCTACATCCCTGAATCGATTCGCCGCTATCCCGG
>JBDTOB010000618.1:0-2505 GCA_039933435.1 Acidobacteriota bacterium
TCCGGGTTTCCGACCTCCTCGATCCCCAGCATCCACCGGCCGGCCTCGAGCGACGACAGCGGCAGCGCCGGCCCGCGCTCCGCCAGCGCCAGGCACCCCTGGTGAAAGCTGAAGCCGGTCAGCGCTTCCATGACCTGACGCGGGGCAAGGTAAACCGGACAGGGAATGGCGGCGATCTTGTCCATCAGCGCGTGATGCGCCGTCGGGGCCAGTAGCAGCGAGCGGATGCGAAAGCGGCCGGCACCGGCGAGGCGCTCGACCACCAGTCGGCCCTCGGCGACGAACAGGCCGTGGCCGCGCAGCCAGCCGGGATCGCCGACGTGGGCGTAGTCGGCCAGCCGCGGATCGGCCGGGTCGGAGATGTGCTCGACCGCGTGTGCCACCGGCGCCCCCCGCAGCCAGCCGCCCGGTTCAGTCGGTCCGGACCAGCAGCCGGCGGCTGCGGTGACGGTCGATGACGTGCTGGCCCAGCCGCTTGCTGAGGAACACCTTGGACTCGGCGCTGTCGACGGGATGCTCGACGAAGCGGATGACGTCGAAATGCAGCTGCGCCAGGGTGCTGCGCATCTCGTAGAAGCGGTTCTTGGTCTTGACGATGATCTCGTCGAAGCCGTTGGCGAGCGCCCAGACTTCCTGTTCCTCGGTGAGAGCGCGGAAATGTCCCTGCCCGCGCCAGTCGCTACGGGTGCCGCCAATCCATTGATAGAGGATGCGCCGGCCGTCGAACTCGACGCAGTCCTCGAGCTGGGCGACCAGATCCGCCAGCTGGGGATCGCTCTCGTTGGTCCGCAGCTCGTGCGCCACCTTGAACGACACCGGCACGACCATGCCGGGGTCGTCCGGCAGCGGCGCCTCCGCCATCAGAATCTGATGGTCGCGGTCGCTCAGACGCTGCATCACTTCGGCGGCGGTCTTCTTGCGGGGGAAATCGAGAAAGAACTCCTCGATGTACTGGATTTCGAGCGCCCCCTGCTGGAGGGCGTACTGTTTCAGGCGGTATTCCACGGCAACCAATCATACAGATCAAGGTGCCGGGGTGCCAGAGTGACAAGGTGCCGCGGGCGGACCGCGGCGCCACGGTGTCGGCGCTACAGAGCGCCCCGCCAGGCGGGGTTGATGCGCGCGTAAAGCGCCTGGTCGCGAGGCCGGCCGAACTTGACGCTGCTGGAACGCAGCAGGCCCTCGCGGACGAAGCCGGCCTTTTCGAGCACCCGGATCGACGCCGCATTGTCGGCGAAGGGGACCGCGAACAGGCGGAGCAGATTGGTGCGGTCGAAGACATGGCCCGCCACCAGGGTCAGCGCTTCGGTCGCGATGCCGCGGCCCCAGAGCGCCTCGCCAAGCCAGTAGCCGATCTCCGCCGAGTAGCGCTCGACGTCGGTGCCGATCACGTAGCCGATGGCGCCGGCCGCCTCGCCGTCCACCTCGATCGCGAGGTTGGACGCGTGGGGGGCCGACAGGGCCGACTTGAGGAAGGCCTGGGCATTGGCGCGGGCGTACGGATGCGGAAAGCGGTCGCGCAGATGACTGGCGACGTTGGCGTTGTTGGCGTGGCGCACCAGCGCCTCGGCGTCGGCCATCCTCCACGCCCGCACGGTGCAACGCTGCCCCTCGAGCCTCATGGCCGCGTCACGTCAGAACAACGCCCGGCCTTCGGTCTTGAGCCAGCGCTCCGCCTCGCGGAATGCGGGACAGACCTGCGCGACCTGACGCCAGAAACGCCGCGAATGGTTCTGCTCCCTGAGGTGCATCAGCTCGTGCAGCAGCACGTAGTCGCTGATCGCCGGCGGCATCTGCAGGAGGCGGTAGTTCAGCGCGATGCGCCCGTGCCGGGAACAGGATCCCCAGCGCGACCGCTGGTTGCGGATGCTAATGCCCGCGACCTTGAGGCCGTGCAGCGCCGCCAGCTCCTCGAGCCTGCATCCGAGCTCGACCCGGGCCAGCCGGCGCAGATCCGTTTCGATCGCCCGCCGCAGGTCAGCTACACCGCCGCGCAGCCGCACCGTTCTCTCGGCATAACGGACAATCGGGCGGCCGGCGTCCTCCGACACCACGATCGGCACCGCCTCGCCGCGCAGCCAGATCGTGCCGTCCGGCACCCACCGCGTTGCGTCCGCAGCGCTAATCCGGGCGCGCTGCTTGCGGATCCAGTCTGCATACTTCCCGACCAACCGGGTCGCCTCACGCCGCGACCCGCCTCGAGGGATGGTCACCCGCAGGATCCCGCCCGGGCGGAGGCGGAGAATGTAGCGGCGCGCCCGGTGCATGCGCACGAACTCGACCGCTTGATCCCCCGGAGCATCACCCGGCGGGATCTCGACGCGCCCGGCATCTGGCGCGGGAGCGGCCGTCTCGCTCCAGGCTCCGAGCCCACGAAGCGGCGTACCCTCGCCCCCGCTCGCGTGCCGGGGGCCAGAGGTCGACGGCTCGTTGGTCGCGTCTTTCGAATGCAGACCGGCAAACAGGTTCAGCTGCAGCCCCGCCATCGTCACCAGCGCAGCAGCG
>JBDTOB010000619.1:0-2504 GCA_039933435.1 Acidobacteriota bacterium
GTGTACTCCGCGAAGGTTCGCGCCGTCACCTTGAGCATGCTCACGGCGCCGTCCGTCCCGGGCTTGGCCTCGATCTCGAGCCGGTTCACCAGCCGCCGAAAGTTGACGTCGGCTCGGCGCACGGCCTCGTCGTACTGCTTGCCGTTGAGCCGGTAGTCCTGCAGATCCACCGAGGTCTGGTCGAAGTTGACCGCCTTGAGCTGGGTTCGCGCGCAGGCGAAGACGTCCGGCGCGGGCGACGGGCTGTTGGCGCTCAGGGTCGTGGCCAGCGGGGTGTTGGCGCCGCAGGCGGCGGCGAGCAGGAGCGGGAGCGCGGCAACCGCACGGAGTGTCATCGGTCCGGACCTCGGGAGGGGAAGTGGGTGTGTGCGGCGTGGAATCTACACCCTCCGGGGGGCCAAAAAAACCGGCGGCCTCCCCGAAGGGAGGCCGCCGTCCACGGCGCCGGGGCGCGGTGGCTTAGAAGAACAGCATCAGGCCGAAGGCGGGCGCGATTTCCTTGTTCTTGTCGTTCACGCCGTCGTCGGTGACCGCATAGTTGAACTCACCCACCGCCTTGAGCGACTTGGTCGCCTGGTAGTAGATGCCGCCGGAGGCGAGCCAGTTCTTCGTCTTGAAGTCGGCTTCGCTGTTGGCGTTCTTGAGGATGCTGATGCCCCAGCTGCCCGCCAGCGTAACCTTACTGTTGGCCGGGGTGACGGTGACCTGACCGATGCCGCCGTAGGACTTGCGGAGGTCGTCGCTGCCGCCGGCGCCGGTGCCGGTGGCGCCGTTGAGGAACAGCAGCGTGGTGCCGATGCCCTTGCCGTAGTAGCCGGACGCGGTGACCGAGAACATCGGGCTGCCGATGCGGACGCCACCGCTGCCACCCCACGAGGTGCCGGTGTTGCTGCCGCCGCCGACATCCGGCGTCTTGTTGGTCTGCAGCAAGCCGCCGACCCAGACCTTGGTGTTGCCCTGGCTCCAGACGCCCTCGGACTCGAGGCGGGGAAGCTGGACGGTCTCGAAGGGCGGGTTGGTGGCCGGCTGGAAGACGCCGACGGAGAGCTGGAACGGCCGGCCCGTCGGCGTGCTATACGTCATCTGGGCCTTGAACTGCGGGTAGACGTACCCGAAGCCGATCCGGCCGAGGGTGGTGCCGCCGCCGGCCGCGCCGCCCGTGGCGCCGACGCCGAACAGCGTCTGGTCGGTGAGGATGTTCTGCCGCCCATAGAGGCCGAGCTCGCGACCGGCGAGGATCTGGCCCCAGCTGCCACCCACCGTCAGGAACACCTGACGCATGTCGATCTGGGCGCCGAAGCAGTCATGGCCCTGGCCGCCGACGCTGGTCGAGCCCGCGCCGTAGCCGCATTGGATCTGCGGCGCAAAGCCGAAGTGCACGCCGAGATCGGTTTCCCCTTCCTTGCCCTTGGCGTCGAACACGGCGAACGCCGGGAGCAGGCCGGTGCGGATGCCCGACGCGCCCTTGCCACCGAGCGGATCAGCGGCGGGCACGATGCCGCCGATGCTGCCCGGGCTGCCGCCGGTGCTCACATCGTCGTACACGAAGAACGCGTTCACGTTGCCGGCAAACGTGAAGCTCCAGCCGTTGCTCATCTGCATCGTGAGCTGGGCTTCCGCGGCGTTTGCCGCGCCCATCGCCAGACCCAAGCACAACAGTGCGACTTTCTTCATAGGTGCTTCTCCCTCGGAGTAAGTATTGACCGCCAACGACAGCCAACCTTCGGGACGTGCCTGCACCACAATCGGGACCGCGACGGCGCGGGGCGCCTAGTGCGCGGGGTCATTCGTCGGACGAGTGAGCGATGTGTTCACCTCCCAGAAAGCGTACCAGGTCGGGAGCGGACGGTGGTCGACCCACCAGTAGTAATCGTTGATCCGGGTGACGTAGACGTTGGCGGCGTAGGGAAACCGGAACCGTCCGGTCTCGTGCAGCGTCGCCATCGTCGCCTGCAGGCCGGCGCTGTCGGCCGCCCCGTGCGCTCCGGTCGGGTCGGCGGCGGCCTGGGCGAACCCGGCGCCGGCCAGAAACCCGTCGGTGTACGCCGACTGCGCCTCCGGGCCCAGCGCCCGCCAGTCCTCGCCGTTCCGTGCGCTCCAGTGCCGATCCGGTCCCGGACCGGCGCTGGCGCGTCCTGCCAGGAACCCCGCGGCCCCCAGGGCCACCCACCACCACCGTGTGACCATGCGCATCACAGCAATCGGCCGGCAGAGGCCCCGCGACCGCGGGACCCTGCCGGCCGATCCTGGCTGCTACTTCTTCATCGCGCCGGCCTTGGCCGGCAGGCCGAAGACCATCAGCGCATCGCCTAGAGGGTAACTGATCTGGAAGTTGCCGCCGCACGCCACCGCGACGAACTGTTCGCCGCCGAAGGTAAACGACATCGGGGCCGAGTTGCAGCCCGCGCCGGCGTTGAACTGCCACAGCAGCTTGCCGGTCTTGGAGTTATAGGCGTTGAAGTTGCCGTTGCCTTCACCGGTGAAGGTGAGGCCGCCGGCCGTGG
>JBDTOB010000620.1:0-2503 GCA_039933435.1 Acidobacteriota bacterium
TCGAAGTCGCGGAGGTTGACGTCGTTGCCGAGCGCCGCGCCGACCACGCGCCCGCTGCTGCTGACGGCGAGCACGACCTCGGGCTCCGGATTGTTCCAGGAGGACTTGGGATGAATCCCGATCTCCGCCCCGGTGCCCACCGCCGACATCGGCGCCGCCTTGGTGAAAATCTCGGCGTCGGGGCCGATGCCGACTTCGAGGTACTGCGACCAGGCGCCCTGCGCGATCAGGATCTCCTTCAGCCGGGCGGCGGCCTCCGATCCGGGCGTCACCGTCTGCAGGTCCGGTCCGATCACGGCGGTAATCGAGTGCCGCAGCGCCGCCGCCCGGGTGGCGTCGCCGCGCGCCTGCTCCTCGATCACCCGCTCGAGCATGCTGGCGACGAAGGTGACGCCGCTGGCCTTGATGGCCTGGAGGTCGCACGGCGCCAGCAGCCACGGGGTGCGGTCGTCGCGGGCGTCGTGGCGGGAATTGGCGAGCAGGTCCGCGGTCCGGCCGAGTCGCGGCAGGCCGCGCGCGGCGCGCACGGCCGCGGCCGGATCGTCGAGCTCCAGCAGCTGGCTCGACGTCGGCGCCAGGCTCGAGAGATCGAACACCTCGTCACCGGCGAGGCGCACCGGCGTCGGGCCGGCGCCCGGCACCCAGGCCCGGCCCACGAGAGCGGCCTCGGAACGATCGTCCGGGAGCGCGGCGGCGCCGAGCCAGTGGTCCATCCCTTCATTATCCACACGACCGGCCGCGGGCGTACCAGCGCGGCGGGCGGCGATGTTAAGATCCGCCCGGGCCTGGCGGCTGCCGGAGCCCCAGGGACGGGGGCACGGGCATGCGCATCGGAATCCTGACCAACGAATATCCACCGAACGTCTACGGGGGGGCCGGCGTCCACGTCGAATACCTCACCCGCGAGCTGGCGGCGCTCGACGGCGGGGCCCATGCGGTCGAGGTGCTGTGCTTCGGCGACCAGCACGCGCAGCAGGGCAACGTCCGGGTGCACGGCGTCCAGCCGCCGGCCGCGGTGGCTGCGGCCGACCCCCGCCACGCCCGCCTGTTCGCCACGCTGATGCAGGATCTGGTGATGAGCGGGGCGCTGCCGCCCGTTGACGTCGTCCACTGCCACACCTGGTACACCCACCTGGCGGGCTGCATCGTCAAAGAGCTCCAGGGGGTACCGCTGGTCCTCACCACCCACTCGCTCGAGCCCCACCGGCCCTGGAAGGCCGAGCAGCTCGGCACGGCCTACCAGGTCTCCACCTGGCTCGAGCGCACCGCCTATCAGAATGCCGACGGGGTGGTGGCGGTGTCAGCCTCGATGAAGCGGGACGTGCACGAACTCTACGGCGTGCCGCTCGCCCGCATCCGCGTGATCCACAACGGCATCGATCTGCGGCAGTATCGGCCGACGCCCGATCCGGCGGTGCTGCACGAGTACGGCATCGACCCGGCGCTGCCCTACGTGCTGTTCGTCGGGCGGATCACGCGGCAGAAAGGGATCATCCACCTCGTCAACGCCATCCGCTTCCTCGACGCCGGCGTCCAGGTGGTGCTCTGCGCCGGCGCGCCGGACACGCCGGACATCGGCGTCGAGATGACCGCGGCGGTCGAACGTGCCCGGACCGAGAGCGCGCATCACATCGTCTGGATCCGCGACATGCTGCCGAAGGATCGCACCATCGCGCTCTACACTCAGGCCGCCATCTTCGTCTGCCCCTCGGTCTACGAGCCGTTCGGGATCATCAACCTCGAGGCGATGGCGTGCGAGACGCCCGTGGTGGCCTCGGCGGTCGGAGGCATTCCCGAAGTGGTGGACGACGGCGAGACGGGGTTGCTGGTGCCGACCGGGGCGGCGCCCGGCGAGGTGGAGCCGGCCGACCCGCAGCGTTTCTCGCGGGACCTTGCCGCCGCCGTGAACACGCTGATCGCCGATCCCCCGCGCCGGGTGTCGATGGCGCGCAAGGCGCGGCGCCGGGTGGAAGATCACTTCAGCTGGACGAGCATCGCTCGCCAGACCGCGGAGTTCTACGCCAGCCTGACGACGCGCTGACGGCGGGGCACGTTCTACTACTGGCCGGCGGCATGCCCGATCGAGCGCGCCCCGCCCCGGGCGCCCGACGCATCGGACCAGAGCACGGAACCGACCCACGCGCCCAGCCGCACCAGATAGCGGACGTCGCGCGCCCAGCAGCGCGCCGCGCGGACGGCCACCGCGACCGGATCGACGTGGCGGGGCGAGCGCCGGCCGACGCGCATGCCGATCAGCCGCTCGCCGGCGGTGGCGCAGGCGATGCCGCCGAAGAACACGAAATAACAGGCCGACAGGACGACGCCGAGCAGCGCGTAGGCGACCGCCACGGGACGGCCGATCGCCGCCGGCTGCGATCCGGACAGGATTACGGCGGCGACCACGGCGCCGAAGAGGACCGCCGCGACCAGTGCGCCGTCGGCCGCCATCGCGGCCAGCGGCCGCCACGGGGGAAACGAGGGCGGGCCGGGCATCGCGTCACGC
>JBDTOB010000621.1:0-2502 GCA_039933435.1 Acidobacteriota bacterium
GCGGGGCCCAGCCGGCGCGGTAGAGATCCACGGCTTCCAGCCAGCGCTCGACGCGTGCGCCGGCGAGGACGACGATCGCGTCGGCGTGCTCGAGCGGCTGTTCCAGCACGAGGTAGCGGCCCGCGAAAGGGAGGAAGGCCAGCAGCGCGACGAGGCCGGTGATCAGGATCGCGAGCAGCAGCCGGACGGCAAGGCGGCGGCTTCGCGCGGCGTGGAACATCGGGGGTGCAGCGGGGGATCCGGAGCGGCGGGGCCTGAGCCCCGCCTGACCGGTGTGCGAGGTGTGCGGTTAGCCTTCGAGCAGGCGGACTTCGCCGGCGCGCGGGCCCTTGCCGGAATCTTCCTGGGTGAACTCGACCCGCTGGCCCTCGCGCAGCAGCTCGAACACGGCGCCGCGGACCGAACTGCGATGGAAAAAGTGCTCGATTCCCCCTTCGTCGCGAATGAACCCGAATCCCTTATCGATCAGAAGGCGAGCGATAGTCCCGGTCGGCATACCCGTGTCCTCCGATGAACGGCGCCCGCGAGATTATCTCGAGGGCTTCACAAGCTGAGCATGGGTTGAGGGCCGGAGGAGGCGGCCCGCGAGACTGGGAGGCGCCGACGACCTGCCGAACAACCGCGCCGGTGGACTCTCGAAGAATGCCAACCGCACGCTGAGCTTGAAAACGGGGTCAGTGTAGGGATTTCCTGCAGGGAAGTCAAGTTATCGAAGGGACATTAGGGCCTGACCCCGAAGGCTCTGCCGGCGGCCGCGGTGGCGCCGGATGGGTGGTCCAGAAGTGGCGACCGCAGCGCGGGCAGACCCAGAACTGGTCCGGCTTCCACGGCGCGCCCGGCGCCGGATCGCGCATCTCCATCTGCGTTCCGCAGCGCTGGCACCGCATGCGCAATTGGGCTGGCATATGATGGAATGATTCTAGAGCATCGGCAGCACGCCAAAGGTCCCGGTCTTGCAGCGGCTGTCGGAACTGACCCCACGATGTCGAACAAGGGACGATGGATCGCAGGCGGCGGGGCGCTGGCCGGACTGGCCGGAGCCGCCGTCGCCATGCGTAACGCGACCGGTCGATTCCACCGCCGCACCGCGGAGCTGGTGCATCGAATGGTGGCGCATCCGGAGCAGACGGCGAAGGGCGACGCGCCGGACCAGGCTGTCGACGGCTTGCCGGACCCGGTGCGGCGCTTCCTGCGGGCGGCGCTGCCTGATGGTCCCCGTCCGCTCCGTACCGCCAGGGTCACGTCCTCCGGTACCTTCCGCCAGATTGCCGCAGGCACGACACGGTCGCCAGAAAGTGGCTGGTTTCCCTTCACCGCGACCCAGACGGTGACGAGCGAACCGCCGGCCTTCGTCTGGGCCGCCACCATGAACATGCGGCCGTTCGTGAAGGTCTTCGTCCGCGACACCTACCTGAACGGCCGAGGTTCGATGCAGGGCTCCGCCCTCGGCCTGGTCTCGGTGGTCGATGCGGCCGGCTCGCCGGAGCTCAATGCCGGCGCGCTGATGCGCTACCTTGCCGAGGCACCGTGGGTACCCGACATGCTGGTGCCGGGGCCGCGGCTGGTGTGGACCGCTATCGATGATCGTCATGCGCAGGCGAGCCTCACCGACAGCGGCACGACGGTTTCGGTGGTCTTCGAGTTCGCCCCGTCGGGCGACATCATCGGCGTCGAAGGGATGCGGCCGCGGGCCACCGACCAGGGCTACGAGCTGACGCCCTGGCAGGGCCGGTTCTGGCAGCATGAAATGCGCGCCGGCCGCAGGGTGCCGGTGAGGGCCGAAGTGGGATGGACGCTCGACGGCGTCGAACAGCTTTACTGGCGCGGCGAGATCCTCGACACGGAATACGACTACGCGCTGCCGTCAGCCTCCTGAATCTCCTTTACACCACGACGCGTCCGGCACACGATCAGCGCCGCGTGCCGACGCGCGTTCATCCCTGGAGCTTGCCGTGCCCCGACGACTGCTGCTGTTGCTGCTTGCCGCCCTCGCCGTGGTTCCGCGGCTGTCCGCCCAGGATCGCACCCCGCCCGTCTACGTGACGCTGTGGTTCGACACCGAGGACTACATCCTGCCGCAGGACGACGACGCGACCAGGCGGCTGGCGGAGATGCTGACGCGGCTCGGGGTGCGAGCGACGTTCAAAGTGGTGGGCGAGAAGGCGCGGGTGCTCGAGCAGCGCGGCCGGCGCGACGTCATTGCCGCGCTCGCCGGTCACGACATCGGCTACCACTCGAACACCCACAGCCAGCAGCCGACCCCCGCGGTCTACCTGCAGAACGCCGGGTGGGACGAGGGGCGAGCGGAGTTCCGGCGCCGGGAGCTGGCGGGGGTGCAGGACCTGAAGCGGATCTTCGGCGTCACGCCGGTGGTCTACGGACAGCCGGGGAGCTCGTGGGCGCCGCAGACCTACCCGGCCCTCCGCGATCTCGGCATCTTCATGTATCTGGATGAAGCCGACCACGTCGGCATCGACGATCAGCCCTTCTACTACGGCGGCA
>JBDTOB010000622.1:0-2500 GCA_039933435.1 Acidobacteriota bacterium
AGCTACAAGGGGCGTTCACCGGCCGTGCACCCGACGGCCTACGTGGACGAGAGCGCCCAGGTAATCGGCGACGTCGACATCGGCGAGGCCAGCAGCGTCTGGATGAACGTCGTCATCCGCGGCGATGTCCACCGCATCCGCATCGGCCGCCGCACCAACGTCCAGGACGGCACCATCGTGCACGTCATGCGGGGCACGCACGCCACCACCATCGGCGACGAGGTGACGATCGGCCACGGCGTCATCGTCCACGGCTGCACGCTCGGCGACCGCATCCTGGTCGGCATGGGCGCGATTTTGCTGAACGGCGTCGAGGTCGGCGAGGACTCGATCGTCGCCGCCGGCACGCTGCTGCCGGAGAACGCCCGCATTCCGCCGCGGTCGCTGGTAATGGGCAGCCCCGGCAAGGTCCGGCGGGCGCTCAGCGGGGACGACGTGGCGTCGATTCGCGACTATGCCGAGCGCTATGTCGGCTACCGGCTGGATTACATGGACGGCGCCGGCGCCGCGCCGGAGCGCTGATGGCCGCTGACGCGAACGCCGGTGGACGCGTCGCCGCGCGTCCCGCGCGCGGCATGCGCGATTTCCTGCCCGAGGACGTCCGCCGCCGCGACTACGTGATCGGCATCATCGCTGACGTCTACCGCCGCTACGGCTTCGAGCCGCTCGAGACCCCGGCGCTCGAGAACATCGAGACGCTGACCGGCAAGTACGGCGAAGAAGGCAACCAGCTGATGTTCAAGGTCCTGCGCCGCGGCGCCCACGAGGCCTCCGGCGAGACCGACCTGGCGCTGCGCTACGACCTGACCGTGCCGCTGGCGCGGGTGGTCGCGGAATATCGGGGCAAGCTGCCGAAGTTCTTCAAGCGCTATCAGATTCAGCCGGTCTGGCGCGCCGACCGGCCGGCGCGGGGACGCTTCCGCGAGTTCTATCAGTGCGACGTCGATGCCATCGGGTCGCGTTCGATGGTGGTCGAGGCGGAGTTGTGCGCCGCGGTCAGCGACGTCCTGCTGGCGCTCGGGTTCAACGACTTCATCATCAGGTTGAACCACCGGGCCGTGCTGACGGGCCTGCTCAATGCGTGCGGTGTTGGACCGGACCAGCACGGTGCGGCGCTCGTCGCGCTGGACAAGATGGACAAGATTGGCCCGGAGGGCGTGCAGCAGGAACTGGCGCAGCGGGGCATTCTCACGGCGAGCCTCGCCACGACGTTTGCGGGGCTGACGTCCCTGCACCACGGCCAGCTCGACCGTCCGGCTGCCAACACCGCAACCGCCGCCAAGCTTCTCGAGTTGGTCCACGGCGAGGAGAGCGCGGTGCTCGGCGTCTCTCAGTTGCAGGCGATCCTTCAGCTGGCGGAGGGCACGAGTGCCAGGGGCCGCATCAAGCTGGATACCACCCTCGCCCGCGGTCTGTCCTACTACACCGGCGCGATCATGGAAGTGGCGGTGCCGGATCTGGCCGGCAGTCTCGGCGGCGGCGGCCGCTACGACGGCCTGGTCGGAATGTTTCTCGGCGAGGACGTGCCGGCGGCGGGCTTCTCGCTCGGGCTCGAGCGGATTCTCGTGGTGATGGCGGAGCGGGAGATGTTTCCCGCGTCGGTCGCCGCGGCCCCCGCCGATGTGCTGGTGACGCTGTTCGACGACGGCGCGGTGCCGGCGGCGCTGGCGCTGGCGGCCGATTTGCGCCGCGAGGGGCTGCGGGTCGAGGTCTATCCCGAGCCGGACAAGCTCGGCAAGCAGATGAAGTACGCGGATGCGCGGAAGATTCCCTGCGCGGCCATCCTCGGGGCGGACGAGATCGCGCGCGGCGAGGTCGGCATCAAGGTGCTCGCGACCGGCGTCCAGACCTCGGTGGCCCGGGCCGTGGTGGCCGCTCATGTCCACAGTGTGAAGAGTGCCGGCGCCGCTGCTGCCGGATCCCGGCCGGCGAAGTAGATCATGAACATAGAACCGCTCGGTACCCTGGCACGCACCCACACCTGCGGCGAACTGCGCGCCGGCGACGTCGGCCGCGAGGTCGTGCTGCTCGGCTGGGTCCACCGCGTCCGCGACCTCGGCTCGCTGGTGTTCATCGACCTGCGCGACCGCCACGGCGTCACCCAGGTGGTCGCCCGCGCCGACGAGGCGCTGATTGCCGACGCCAAGCGGCTGCGGTCCGAGTACGTGGTCGCGGTCATGGGGCGCGTCGAGGATCGCGCCGCCGAGACGGTCAACCCCAAGATCGCCAGCGGCGGCATCGAGGTCACGGCCACCGGCTTCCGGCTGCTCAACGAGGCGAAGACGCCGCCGTTCATGATCGCCGACGAGATCGAGGTCACCGAAGAGACCCGGCTCAAGCACCGCTTCATCGATCTGCGCCGGCCGCGGATGCAGCGCAACATGATCATGCGCCACCGCGCCACCATGGCGATCCGCCAGTATTTCGACGAGCAGGGCTTCCTCGAGATCGAGACGCCGATGCTGGCGAAGTCGACCCCGGAAGGAGCCCGCGACTACCT